>NZ_CBFFRL010000065.1:0-24328 GCF_965644215.1 Phytobacter sp. V69 | reverse complement strand
CGGCCTCATTTCTCGCTGCCGTCCAGATCAGATGCATCGCTCTCTGGGCTAAAATCTTGTGACGACACTATCTAGTTTTTTAACTGCATTACGCTTGTTACCGATAATCGGGCAAAACCTAAATGCAGACTGACGGGCCTGGCCGCCCAGAGCTGTATTTATGTTTTGCCCGATTTTGTTTTCAGGAGTTGGCGATGCTGGTCAAGCAAATATTAAATAATAATGTTGTCAGCGCGGTTGATGAAGATGGCCTGGAGGTTATTTTAACCGGCCGTGGGCTGGGGTTTAATACCCACAGCGGGGCCAGTATTGACCGACAAGCCATTGAGAAAATATTCCGTCTGCAGGATTCCCAGGTCTCCGCACGGTTTAAAGATTTGGTCAGCGAAGTGCCGGTCGATATTTTGCAATTAACTGCCGATATCGTCACCCTGGCACGCAATACATTGCCCCATAAGCTCAGCGAAGGGCTATATGTCACTCTCGCCGATCACCTGCACTTTGCGCTGCAACATCAACAAAACAATGAGATTTTGCCCAATCCGCTGGAGTGGGAAGTCCGCCATTTTTACACCAGCGAGTACGGCGTTGGCCGCCAGGCGCTGGGTATGGTCGTCGCCCGCACCGGAACATTATTACCCGACAGCGAGGCCTGCAGTATCGCCCTGCATATTGTGAATGCCGGGCTGAATGACACCATGGGAAAAACCGCGCAAATTACGCGCCTTATTTACCAACTGCAGAACATTGTTAAGTATTTTTTCAACTTGCCGCTTGATGAGCACAGTCTTAATTACCAGCGGTTCATTACCCATTTAAAGTTTTTCGCCCAACGGGTGATTGATGGAGTGGTGTTAAATAACGATGACGAGGAATTCTTCGAACTGGTTCAGCGGCGTTATCAAACCACGCTGAAATGTGTCGAAGCGATGAATGAGTTCGTCAGCAAAAATTATCACCACCCCATGAGCAACTCGGAAAAGCTCTATCTCGCGGTGCATATCGAGAATATTGTGCAGCGCACATCGCCAAACGCGGAGAAGGTTTAACATGTTAAATTATACGCAAAATAATTCGGGTTACAGGAAGGCGGCGGCGCAGTGAATCTCCAGGAACTTACACTGGTAAGTGACTGGGGTAAACGAGGAAAGCCAACGCATCTGTAGCCCGAAGGATGAAGCGCATAAATTCCATCCAGGCTTGTTACTGTTTACCCCTAAATAATTCGGGTTGCAGGAAGGCGGCAAGCGAGTGAGTCCCCAGGAGCTTACTGAAGTAAGTGACTGGGGTGAACGAGCGTAGCCAACGTATACGCAACGCGAAGTATAACGGGTAAATCAGGCAAACCCCAGAGGAAACAAGATCCCGATGCAAATCGGTCATTGTGGATGAAGTCGGTTATTGGCTTCAGTCTGGAGGAATTTTTTATGAATTATCAGGACACTGCACGGCAGATAATTGGCCTTATCGGTGGTAAGGACAACGTACTGTCGCTGTTTCACTGCATTACCCGTCTGCGTTTTTTACTCAAAGACAACGACAAGGCCGACCGCGCGAAGCTTGAAGCGCTCGACGGCGTGATTGGCGTCAACATCTCCGGCGACCAGTTTCAGCTGATTATCGGTAACGAAGTCGACCCCTTATGCAACGCGCTGCTCAGCCAGCTTCCTGGGCTGGAAAACAACCCGCGTCCCACCAAACGCCGTAACCCTGTCTCAGTGGTACTGGAGGGGTTATCGAGTATCTTCTCCCCGATCATTCCCGCCATTGCCGGGGCCGGTATTCTGAAAGGGTTGCTGGCGCTGATGGTCGCCATGAAATGGGTGGAAACCTCCAATCAGACCTACCAAATCCTGCTGGCCATCAGCGACGGGGTTTTCTACTTTATGCCGCTGGCGCTCTCCTTTAGCGCGGCGAAAAAATTCGGTGCTAACCCCTATGTCGCCGTGGCTCTCGCCGCCGTGCTTTTCCATCCGGCGATTCAGGCGCTGTTTAAAGCAGGTACGCCAGTGCACTTTATTGGCCTGCCCGTACCCACGGTCAATTACGCCTCAACGGTTATTCCGATTCTGCTGGCGGTGTGGCTGCTCAGTCACGTTGAACGGTGGGTCGACCGCATTATGCCCGGCCCGCTCAAAACCATTTTTGTGCCGCTGCTGTGCCTGCTGATTGTCACCCCTATCACCCTTATCGCCATCGGCCCGGTGGGCATTTTTGCCGGTAACGCGCTGTCCGGCAGCATTATCTGGCTGGTAGAGAACATGGGCGTCGTGGCGGGGATTGTGGTCGGTGGCACGCTATCGCTCATCATCATCACAGGTATGCACTATGTGATCGTGCCGATCATGATCAACAACATCAGTACCATGGGTTACGACCCGATCAAGATCCTCTTCTACATCGCCAACCTCGGCCAGGCCGGTGCCGCTTTCGGCGTCTTCCTGCGCGCTCGCGATAAAAAGCTCAAATCACTGGCGCTCACCACCAGCTTTAGTGCCGCGATGGGGATAACCGAACCAGCGATGTACGGGGTCAACATTCGCTACAAACGTCCGTTTGCCGCCGCGTTGATTGGCGGGGCCTGTGGCGGCGCGTTCGCCATGGCGATGGGAGTGAAAACCTACGCTTTTGCCTTAAGCGGTCTGCCGGGGATTCCGGGTCTGGTCGGCCCCACCTTTTTATGGGCGCTGGTCAGTATCGCCATCTCGTTTGTTGGTGCCGCCATCATCACCGTGATCCTCGGCTTTGAAGAGGCCGCCCAGCCGGTGGTCGCAGGCGTAAGCCCGATGCCCATCGCCCAGTCGGAAGAAAAACTGTTTGCCCCGGTCAGAGGTGAGCTGAAAGCCCTGAACACCCTGAGCGACCCAGTCTTCGCCGACGAGATTTTCGGCAAAGGGCTGGCGATTTATCCCACCACGGGGGAATTACGCTCCCCTGTAAACGGCAAGGTGGAGTCGGTCTTTGAAACCCACCATGCGCTGGCGCTGCAAAGCGATACCGGGGCGGAAATCCTGATTCATATCGGCATTGATACCGTCAAATTGGGCGGCAAGCACTTCACCAGCCATATCGACGCCGGACAGTTTGTTGAAGTCGGCGATCTGCTGGTCACCTTTGATCTCGACGCACTGCACGCCGAGGGTATCGACCCCAGCGTGATTGTGGTGGTGACCAACAGCGAACGCTACGGCGATATCAGCCCGGTTAAAGCCAATGGCGATGTCGCCAGCCGGGACGAATTTCTGACACTGACCGCATCAGCGGCATGAGGAGTAAGCGCATGACATTTTCTAAATCATTTCCGGAAGGGTTTTTGTGGGGTGGTGCAACGGCGGCAAATCAGCTCGAAGGGGCGTGGAATGTCGGCGGCAAGGGGCTGTCCGTCTCTGATGTCTATACGTTTGATATCAATACGCCCAAAGAGCGCTGGCTCGACCAATGGCTGGGAATGACCCACGCACAGGTGCGTGAAGCGCAAGATCCGAACAGCACGAAGTACTACCCGAAACGCAAAGGCAACGACTTCTACCACCATTTCAAAGAAGATATCGCGCTGTTTGCCGGGATGGGCTTTAAATGTTTCCGCATGTCGATTGCCTGGACACGACTCTTCCCGCGCGGTGATGAAACCACGCCAAACGAGGCCGGGCTGAAATTCTACGACGAGGTGTTTGATGCCCTGCACGCCCACGGTATCGAGCCGATTGTGTCGCTGTCGCGCTACGAGATGCCGCTGGCGCTGGTGACCGATTACGGCGGCTGGCCGAACCGCCAGGTGGTCGACTTCTATGTGCGTTTCGCCATCACCTGCTTTACCCGCTATCGCAAAAAAGTGAAGTACTGGATGACCTTCAACGAGATCAACTGCGTGAAGCACCATCCGTACGTCAGCGTTGGGGTGATTGAAGAGGACAACCCGCACCTCGAGCAGGATAAATATCAGGGTGCGCACCACCAGTTCGTCGCCAGCGCGCTGGCCACCAAAGCCTGCCATGAAATCATTCCCGGCTCGCAGGTGGGCTGCATGATCAGCTACCAGATGCTCTATCCGCACACCTGCCACCCGGATGACTTGCAGGCGTGCGAAGAAATGCAGCGCGTCTCCCTGTTCTTTAGCGATGTGCAGGCCCACGGCTACTACCCGGCTTACACCGATCGCATGCTGGCAGAGAAAGGCGTCACGCTGCAAAAAGTGGTGGGTGATGATGAAATCCTGCGCCAGCATCCGGTTGATTTCGTGTCGTTCAGCTACTACATGTCCAGCACCGTCAGCGCACATCCGGAAAAACTGGAAGGCGCGGAGGGCAACCTGATAACCGGCGGCATTCGTAACCCGCACCTGCCCACCAGCCAGTGGGGTTGGCAGATTGACCCGAAAGGGTTGCGTCTGGCGCTCAACCAGCTGTATGACCGCTACCAGAAGCCGCTGTTTATTGCCGAAAACGGCCTTGGGGCAGTGGATACCGTCAACGCCGATGGCTCCATCAACGACGATTACCGCATCGAGTACCTGCGCCTGCACATCGAACAGATGCAGGAAGCGCTAGCCGACGGCGTGGATCTGTTTGGCTACACCTGGTGGGGGCCGATTGACGTGGTGAGCGCGGGCACGGCGCAAATCTCCAAACGCTACGGGTTTATCTATGTCGATCAGGACGATATGGGCAACGGCACCCAGAAGCGTTCCCTGAAAAAGAGCTACCACTGGTACAAAAAAGTGATTGCGTCCAATGGCGAAGATTTAGCGGATTAAGGAGTGAATATGTCTGTTTTCCCGAAAGATTTCTTATGGGGTGGCGCGATTGCCGCCAACCAGGCGGAAGGTGCATGGAATGTGGACGGCAAAGGGCCGTCTATCTCCGATGTGGTGCGCGGCGGTATTGCGTCTGGCAAACATGATGCGGTTATCGACCCAAACAAATATTACGCCAGCCATGAAGCGGTCGATTTCTATCACCACTACAAGGAAGACGTGGCACTGTTTGCCGAGATGGGCTTTAGCTGTTTTCGTACCTCTATCGCCTGGACGCGTATCTTCCCGCGCGGCGATGAAACCACGCCTAACGAAGCGGGTCTGAAATTTTACGACGACCTGTTTGATGAGCTGCTCAGGCATGGCATCCAGCCGGTGATCACCCTTTCCCACTACGAGACGCCGCTGGCGCTGTATCAGGAGTATGGCGGCTGGAAGAACCGAAAGCTGGTAGATTTCTTCGCCCGCTACTGCGAGGTGGTGTTCAAACGCTATCGCGCGAAGGTCAAATACTGGATGACCTTCAACGAGCTAAACAACATGAACCGAATGCCGTTTGCCACCGGCGCGGTGGACCCCAGTTCCACACCGCAGGAGCTGTACCAGGCGAATCATCACCAGTTTGTCGCCAATGCGCTGGCCAACAAGCTGTGCCACGAGATTATCCCGGATGCGAAAATCGGCTGCATGTTGTCGCTCAGCACCGTTTACCCGGCCACCTGTAACCCGGAAGATATCTTCTCGACCATGCAGTTGCGCCGCCGTTCGCTGTTTTACTCCGACGTGATGATGCTCGGTGAATATCCGGCCTGGACGCCGCGCCTGTTCCGCGAGCAGAACATTGAGTTGGCGATGGAAGATGGCGATCTGGAACTGATTGCCCGCTACCCGTCCGACTACCTCGGCTTTAGCTATTACCGCAGCGTATTGCATCAGGCGGGGGGGGAATTCCGCGTCGATACCGGCGGCACCGTTGGTCAGGACAACCCGTACCTGGAAAAAACCGCCTGGGGCTGGCCGATTGATGCCAAAGGGTTCCGTATCGTCTGTAACGAGCTGGCGGACAGATACCGTAAGCCGCTGTTTATCGTTGAGAACGGCTACGGCGGCGTGGATGAGCCGGATGAAAACGGGGTAATTAACGACACCGCCCGCATCGATTATGGCCGCCAGCATATCCGTGAAATGGCCGAGGCGGTTGCCGATGGCTGCGACATCATGGGATACACCTGGTGGGGGCCGATTGATATCGTCAGTGCCGGTACCGGTGAGATGAAAAAACGCTACGGTTTTATCTATGTTGATAAGGACAACGACGGTAACGGTACCCTGAAACGCAGCAAGAAACGCAGCTTTGACTGGTATAAACAGGTTATCGCCAGCAACGGCGAATCACTGTAAGGTAATGGCGGAGCGGGAGATTTCCCGCTCCGTGACGTTTACCGATACAGACAAGGCTACATGATGAACACATGGAATTTGGTCGACCCTGAATTACGCCCGGTACTGGCCGATAGCAGCCCCCTCCCCCAGACACAAGACGCCCTCGCCGCACTCCGCCAGGGGCGCCAGCAGTCTGCCCTTGAGAATGTCGAGTTCTGGAGGAAAACCGGGGTAACGGTAGATGAGTATGTTGTAACTACACAATCTCATCCCGCCGTCCGAGTCTGTGTGATTGCTCCCGCAATGCCGGGGCAAACCCGAATGGGTATTTTGCATATTCACGGCGGCGGCCATCTGCTGGGCAGTCCGGAACAGTCGCTCTCACTGACCAGCGTCACCGCGCTACGCCATGACTGCGTCATCGTCTCGGTGGATTACCGCCTGGCGCCGGAAACCGTGTTTCCGGGTTCGCTGGAAGATTGCTATGCCGCGCTGGTGTGGATGACAGAAAACGCCGTCACGCTCGGTATTCACCCGGACCACATCGGATTGATGGGGGACAGCGCAGGAGCCGGGCTGGCGGCGTCACTGGCGCTGCTGGCGCTGCTGGCGCGCGACCGTAAAGGGCCAGCGCTGGCCTTTCAGAATCTGATGTTCCCGATGCTCGACGACAGAACGGTGACGGAAGAAAATCCGAATCAGGTAACCGGCGAGTTCGTCTGGACGCGGGAATACAATCGCTTCGGCTGGCAATCGCTGCTGGGCTGTGAGCCAGGTAGTGACGGAATTTCACCTTATGCCGCTCCGGCACGGGCGACGGATCTAAGTCATCTGCCGCCGACCTGGCTTGGCGTCGGCACGCTGGATCTATTTCTTGATGAGGATATGGCGTATGCACAGCGCTTAATTCGCGCGGGCGTTGCCGTGGAGATGGCAATCTGGCCGGGCGCGTATCACGGGTTTAACTCTGACCCGCAGGCGAAGGTGGCCGACCGGGCTCGCGAGCAGCGTCAGGCGTGGCTGTCGCAGTTCAGGCCGGTAGCGGATTAAGCCTTTCCCCTTACCCCCCCTCGCCCCTTTAGGGAGAGGGCTGGGGTGAGGAGAACAAACGCCACCTCACTACCCGAAACACAAAAAAACCCTGCACGCTGGCAGGGCTTGTTAATCACATCAGGCATCAGGCGCTCGCTGCGGGCTTACGCGGGCGGCGACGGCGCGGTTTTTCACCTGCCGGTTTACTGCCTGCCTGTGCGCGTGGCGCTTTCGGCGCACCACCGTCGTTGCGACGCGGCTGTTGCTGGCCACGACCACCACCGCCCTGACCGCGTCCACCACGACCCTGGCCCTGGCTCTGACGACCATTAACAATCGGCTCAGCCTTGATTGACGGATCCGGCTCATAACCCGGCAGGGCAATACGCGGGATCTCTTTTTTCAGCAGACGTTCGATATCACGCAGCAGTTTGTGTTCATCGACGCACACCAGCGACAGCGCTTCACCAGTAGCAGCCGCACGACCGGTACGGCCGATACGGTGCACGTAATCTTCCGGCACATTCGGCAGCTCATAGTTCACTACGTGCGGCAGCTCTTCGATATCCAGGCCACGGGCGGCAATGTCGGTTGCAACCAGCACACGGATGTCACCAGATTTAAAATCGGCCAGCGCACGGGTACGCGCCCCCTGGCTCTTGTTACCGTGGATTGCCGCACTGCGAATCCCATCTTTGCCCAACTGCTCGGCAAGGTGGTTTGCACCGTGTTTGGTACGGGTAAAGACCAGCACCTGCTGCCAGTTGCCTTCGCCAATCATCTGGGAGAGCAGCTCGCGCTTACGTTTTTTATCGACCAAGTGAACGTGCTGCGTCACCTGCTCAGACGCGGTGTTACGGCGCGCCACTTCGATTTCCAGCGGGTTGTGCAGCAGCTTTTCGGCCAGACCTTTGATGTCATCCGAGAAGGTCGCGGAGAACAGCAGGTTCTGACGACGCACCGGCAGTTTTGCCAGCACGCGACGAATATCGTGGATAAAGCCCATATCCAGCATGCGGTCGGCTTCGTCCAGTACCAGGATCTCAACGCTGTCCAGTTTGACGGCGTTCTGGTGTTCTAAATCCAGCAAACGGCCCGGCGTAGCGACGAGGATATCAACGCCACTGCGCAGCTTCATCATCTGCGGGTTAATGCTCACGCCGCCGAAAACCACCAGCGAGCGCAGATTCAAATATTTGCTGTAATCACGGACGTTTTCGCCGATTTGCGCGGCAAGTTCGCGGGTCGGGGTCAGGATCAGCGCGCGCACAGGACGACGGCCTTTCGCATGTGGCTCTTTCTGTACCAGGCGTTGCAGCAACGGCAGCGTAAAGCCTGCGGTTTTGCCGGTACCGGTCTGGGCGCTGGCCATCAGGTCACGGCCTTCCATAACGGCAGGAATAGCCTGTTGCTGAATAGGGGTTGGCTCACGGTAGCCCTGCTCTTCTACTGCACGCAGGATTTCCGGAATAAGGCCAAGGGAATCAAAAGACATAACAACTCCGCACCGCCCCGACCATAACAGGTGTAGTTTTCGAGGAGATAATAATGTGACAGATGACAAAAACCACAATGTCATGAAGTGGCGGAGTGTAGCAGCTTTTGTGACACAGCGCATAAAATATCGCGCAAGGATAATTCTGCGAAGGTTAAAGCTGCGACAACCTCTGCAACGTTTCCGGATGACAAGCGATCATGCGAATTAAAAGCAAGGCCTGAGCATTCGGTTTGGCCCGTCCTTGTTCCCAGTTTTGGTAGGTCGTCTGCCCGGTATGAAGATACCCGGCGAAGACAGCCTGTGAGAGATTGAGCTTCTCACGAATACTGCGTAATTCGTCTGGCGTAAGTACGATTTTAGACGCGGCTTTGACATGGTGGGTTCGTAGCGTTTTTTTGCCAGAATTGTGGGCATTCCACTCTTCCATCCCCTCCATCAGTTCTGAAAAAATAACGCGATTTTTCATAAGGTCTCACCTTTTTTAAGCCGTTCAAACATCATGCGAAGAATGTCACACTGCCTAGGCAATAAATCATCCTGCTGGTCTTTATCGTAAAGGGTAAATAACAAAAACCACGCGTATTCCTGCCACCAGTAATAGATAATCCGCACGCCACCCCGTTTACCCTTCTGCCTTTTTGCATCAGAAAACCGGACTTTGCGCAGTCCACAGTATGTGGTAATAACCTGACCTGCACGTGGATTCAGCAATAAAAACTGCTGAAATTCTTTGAATTCATCATCCGTAAAATAGCTTGTGCGATACCGTTCAAACGGCGCGAGCTCTATAAAGATCGCTTCCATAATGCGCCTCTCATCCATGTTCTTCGAAATAATATCCCCAATATGGGGATATTTTCACTTACACAATATGACAGGCTCACTGGACACGGCGAAAAAAACACCATAAAATTAATCAATCGATTGATTAATTTTATTCTGCATATGAATACGACCTCAACAACCAGTAAAGGCGAGCAGGCCAGAAATCAGCTGATTGCTGCCGCCCTTGCGCAATTTGGCGAATATGGTCTGCATGCCACTACCCGCGATATCGCTGCGCTGGCCGGGCAGAATATTGCCGCGATCCCCTATTACTTCGTTTCGAAAGAGGATCTGTATCTCGCCTGCGCCCAGTGGATAGCGGACTTTATCGGCGCCAATTTCCGCCCTCACGCCCAGGCCGCCGAAGTTCTGTTTACCCACGCGGAGCCGGACAAAGAAGCGATACGCGAACTGATTCATCGGGCCTGCAAAAACATGATTGTGCTGCTCACCCACGATGACACCCTGAACCTGAGCAAATTTATCTCGCGCGAACAGCTCTCCCCAACCCGCGCTTACCAGTTAGTCCACGACCAGGTGATCGCCCCGCTGCACAGTCACCTTACCCGGCTGATTGCGGCCTACACCGGGAGAGAGGCCGATGATACGCAGACCATTTTGCACACCTACGCGCTGATCGGCGAGATCCTCGCCTTCCGCCTAGGTCGGGAAACCATTTTGCTGCGCACCGGATGGGCGCAATTCGACGATGAGAAAGCCGACCTGATTTGCCAGGTCATCACGTGCCATATCGATCTTATCCTGCAGGGATTAACAAGGAGTTCCGGGTTATGAAAAAACCTGTCGTCATCGCGTTGATTGTCGTTATCGTACTCGCCGCCCTGGGCGGTGGCTGGATGTGGTATCAAAGCCGACAGACCGCCGCCCTCACGTTGTACGGTAACGTGGATATCCGCACCGTGAATCTGAGCTTCCGGGTCGGCGGACGTCTCGCCTCGCTGGCGGTGGATGAAGGAGATGTGATAACTGCCGGGCAGCCGCTTGGTGAAATCGACAAGGCCCCTTACGAGAACGCCCTTTTGCAGGCGCAAGCCAATGTCTCGACGGCGAAGGCAAAATACGATCTGGTCACCGCGGGCTATCGCGATGAAGAGATTGCCCAGGCGGCAGCGGCAGTCAATCAGGCACAGGCGGCCTACGATTACGCGCAAAACTTTTATCAGCGCCAGCAGGGGCTATGGAAAAGCCGGACCATTTCCGCCAACGATCTGGAAAATGCGCGATCATCCCGCGACCAGGCACAGGCCACGCTGAAATCGGCACAGGATAAGCTCAGCCAGTATCGCACCGGTAACCGCCCGCAGGAGATAGCCCAGGCCAAAGCCAGTCTCGAACAGGCACAGGCCGCACTTGCCCAGGCGCAGCTGGATTTGCAGGATACGCAGCTTGTCGCCCCCTCGAATGGCACCCTACTTACCCGCGCCGTGGAGCCGGGCAGCATGTTAAGTGCCGGAAGCACCGTTCTGACGCTCTCCCTCACCCGCCCGGTTTGGGTTCGCGCCTACGTTAACGAAGTCAATTTGCATCAGGCTCAACCCGGTCAGCCCGTGTTGCTGTACGTTGATGGTCGCCCGAATAAGCCCTACCACGGCAAAATTGGCTTTGTCTCTCCTACCGCTGAATTCACCCCGAAAACCGTGGAAACGCCGGATCTGCGTACCGATCTGGTTTATCGCCTGCGCATTATCGTCACCGATGCCGACGACGCCCTGCGCCAGGGGATGCCGGTCACCGTAAGCTTCGACACTGGAGCGCGGAATGAGTGAGGCAACGATCCGTCTGAACGGCCTGGTCAAGCGCTTCGCCGGGATGGAAAAACCGGCCGTCGCCCGCCTGGACTGCACCGTGAAGGCCGGATACGTCACGGGGCTGGTTGGGCCGGATGGCGCGGGGAAAACCACCCTGATGCGGATGCTGGCCGGGCTGATGAAACCCGATGAAGGCAACGCGCAGGTTATCGGCCTCGACCCCATTGCCAATAACAGCGAACTGCACGCCTCGCTCGGCTACATGCCGCAAAAATTCGGCCTGTATGAAGATCTCACAGTGATGGAAAACCTGAACCTGTATGCCGATCTGCGCAGCGTAACCGGGGATGCGCGTAAAGAGACCTTTGCCCGGCTGCTGGAATTCACCGCCCTCGCCCCCTTTACCGGGCGGCTGGCGGGCAAATTATCCGGCGGCATGAAGCAAAAACTGGGGCTCGCCTGTACCCTGGTCGGGCAGCCCAAAGTACTGCTGCTGGACGAACCCGGCGTCGGGGTGGACCCCATTTCACGTCGTGAGCTGTGGCAGATGGTGCACTCCCTCGCCGGGGAGGGCATGCTGATTTTGTGGAGCACCTCCTATCTGGACGAAGCCGAGCAGTGCCGCGATGTGCTACTGATGAACGAAGGCGAGCTGCTCTATCAGGGTGAGCCGCGCGCCCTGACGCAAACCATGGCCGGGCGCAGTTTTCTCGCCCACAGTGAACAGGAAAACAATCGCCAGCTGTTACAGCGTCTGCTGAAACTGCCGCAGGTCAGCGACGGGATGATTCAGGGGCGCTCCGTGCGGGTGATTCTGGCAAAAGAGTCCAGCGTCGATGAACTGCGCAGCGCCTCGGCGTTAACGCAACTCGATATTGAAGAAACCGCACCGCGTTTTGAAGATGCCTTTATCGACCTGCTGGGCGGAGCCGCTTTCACCCAGTCGCCGCTGGGGGCCATTCTGCATACCGTGGACGGTACGCCGGATGAAACGGTGATCGAAGCCCAACAACTGACGAAAAAATTTGGCGATTTCGCCGCCACCGATCACGTCGATTTCGCCGTGAAGCGCGGCGAAATTTTTGGCCTGCTCGGGCCGAACGGCGCGGGTAAATCCACCACTTTTAAAATGATGTGCGGCTTACTGGTTCCTACCTCCGGCAAAGCGCTGGTGCTGAACATGGATTTAAAAACCAGCTCCGGACAGGCGCGCCAGCACCTTGGCTATATGGCGCAAAAATTCTCCCTTTACGGCAACCTGACGGTGGCGCAGAACCTGCGCTTTTTCTCCGGCGTCTACGGCCTGCGCGGGCACGCTCAGCAGGATAAGATCACCCGGATGGTGGACGCGTTTGGCCTTAAGGCGATTGCCGATCAGGCAACCGACTCCCTGCCTCTGGGTTTTAAGCAGCGCCTGGCACTGGCCTGCGCGCTGATGCATGAACCGGACATTCTGTTTCTCGATGAGCCAACGTCCGGCGTCGACCCGCTGACCCGCCGCGAGTTCTGGCTGCACATCAACAGCATGGTGGAAAAAGGGGTGACGGTGATGGTCACCACTCACTTTATGGACGAGGCCGAATATTGCGATCGCATCGGGCTGGTCTATCGCGGCAAGCTTATCGCCAGCGGCACGCCGGATGCCCTGAAAGCGCAAACCGCCGATGCAGAGCACGCCGACCCGACGATGGAGCATGCGTTTATTACGCTTATCCATAACTGGGATAAGGAGCATCACGATGCATAGTCCTGTTTCCCTGCGCCGCGTGCGCGCCCTCTGCGTCAAAGAGACGCGGCAGATTGTGCGCGATCCCAGTAGCTGGTTGATTGCGGTGGTGATCCCGTTATTGCTGCTGTTTATTTTTGGCTACGGCATCAACCTGGATTCCAGCAAGCTGCGGGTGGGCATTTTGCTGGAACAGCGCAGCGAAGAGGCGATGGATTTCGCCCATACGATGACCGGCTCCCCGTGGTTTGACGCAACCGTCAGCGATAACCGCCAGCAGCTTATTCAGCTCATGCAGGCCGGGCGTATTCGCGGGCTGGTGGTGATCCCGGTGAATTTTGCCGAACAGATGGCGCGCCCCGGTGAAGATGCGCCGCTGCAGGTGATCACCGATGGTAGCGAACCCAATACCGCCAATTTCGTGCAGGGCTATGTGCAGGGGATCTGGCTGATCTGGCAACAGCAGCGGGCCGAAGATCGTGGCGAAAGTTTCGAACCGCTGATTGACGTGCAGATGCGCTACTGGTTTAACCCGGCGGCCATCAGCCAGCATTTTATTATCCCCGGCGCGGTGACCATCATCATGACGGTGATCGGCGCGATCCTCACCTCACTGGTGGTGGCGCGCGAGTGGGAACGCGGTACCATGGAGGCACTGCTCTCCACCGAAGTGACGCGCGTGGAACTGCTGCTGTGTAAACTCATCCCCTACTACTTCCTCGGCATGCTGGCGATGCTGCTGTGCATGCTGGTGTCGGTGTTTATTCTTGGCGTGCCGTATCGGGGTTCACTGGTGATCCTGTTTTTGATTACCAGCCTGTTTCTGCTCAGCACGCTGGGCATGGGGCTGCTGATCTCCACCATCACCCGTAACCAGTTCAATGCCGCGCAGGTGGCGCTTAACGCTGCCTTTTTACCGTCGATCATGCTGTCCGGGTTTATTTTCCAGATTGACAGTATGCCCGCCGTGATTCGGGCGGTGACCTACATTATTCCGGCGCGCTATTTCGTCAGCACCCTGCAAAGCCTGTTTCTGGCGGGCAATATTCCGGTGGTGATGGTCATTAACGTGCTGTTTCTGCTGGGATCGGCAACGATGTTTATTGGCCTGACGTGGATGAAAACCAAACGTCGGTTGGATTAATTCTTGTGCTCGGATGTTGCCCGGTGGCGCTACGCTGACCGGGGCTACGAGCCTTGTAGGTCGGGTCAGCGCAGCGCCACCCGACATGAGGACGGCAACCATGTTTCATCGCTTATGGACACTGATTCGCAAAGAGCTGCAGTCGCTGCTGCGTGAACCGCAGACCCGCGCCATTTTGATTTTGCCGGTGGTCATTCAGGTGCTGCTGTTCCCGTTTGCCGCAACGCTTGAGGTCACCAACGCCACCATTGCCGTTTACAACGAAGATAATGGCAAACACGCGGTGGAATTGACCCAGCGCTTTGCCCGGGCAAAAGCCTTCACCCACGTGCTGATGCTCAACAGCCCGCAGGAGATTCGCCCGACAATCGACGAGCAAAAAGCGCTATTGCTGGTGCGCTTCCCGGCCGATTTTTCCCGCAAGCTCGACACCTTCACCCAGGCGCCGTTGCAGCTAATTCTCGACGGGCGTAACTCCAACAGCGCCCAGATTGCCGCCAATTACCTGCAGGAGATCGTCAAAGATTATCAGCAGGAATTGCTGACTGGAAAAACGAAGCCGAACAATAGCGAGCTGGTGATTCGTAACTGGTATAACCCGAATCTCGATTACAAATGGTTTGTGGTGCCGTCGCTGATCGCCATGATCACCACCATTGGCGTGATGATCGTGACTTCGCTGTCGGTGGCCCGCGAGCGCGAACAGGGCACCCTGGATCAACTGCTGGTTTCACCGCTGGCAACCTGGCAAATCTTCGTCGGCAAAGCGGTGCCAGCCCTGGTGGTCGCCACCTTCCAGGCCACCATCGTGCTGCTCGCCGGGATCCTCGCCTATAAAATCCCCTTTGCCGGGTCGCTGCTGCTGTTCTATTTCACGATGCTGATTTATGGGCTGTCGCTGGTGGGGTTCGGCCTGCTGATTTCATCCCTGTGTTCGACTCAGCAGCAGGCGTTTATTGGGGTGTTTGTCTTTATGATGCCCGCCATTTTGCTCTCGGGCTATGTGTCGCCCGTCGAGAACATGCCGGTGTGGTTACAGGATTTGACATGGATTAACCCTATCCGTCACTTTACGGACATCACCAAGCAGATCTATCTGAAGGATGCGAGTTTTGCGATTATCTGGCAGAGCGTGTGGCCGCTACTGGTGATAACGGCCACCACGGGTTCGGTGGCGTATGCGATGTTCCGGCGTAAGGTGATGTAGCCTTACGCCCCCGCACCTTAATGCAATTTGAAGGATTTGGACTGGATACGTTTCTCTTTTGCCAGCAGGGAGACGACGGCTGGCCCGGCGAGAATGACCAGCCCAACCAGGGCCAGCAGCAGATTGTTTTGCATCACGCGTGACAGTAGCCACAGCACAATCATTGCCACGCCGAAATACCAGGTGGTGGTCAGTTCTTCCAGAACATCGCCAATGCCGCGCCAGCGTTCTTCATGGTGGCGCTGCAAAAACAGCATCAACAGAACCGTTACGCTATAGATAACGCACAGACCCAGACCGACCCGCACCATCGCGCCGCTCATCCAGGCTGTTACCAGCACCGCCACAACCAGCAAATGCAACATAATCTGCCAACAACTCAGGCCGGTTGTGACACGAACACGTTGTTGCCACTTCATGGCATCTCCCCTGACGAATTTTTCACTTAACAAAGAGTACTGATATTTACAGAAAATTCCGTAACCCCGCATCTTTTTGTGACAGAGACTACAATTTATTTTCATCAGGATAGTGAGTCTGGCAGGAGAATTATGACCCAACAAACCCGTCAATTTTCATTGAAAGTACTCACCATTAACACCCATAAAGGCTTTACCGCCTTCAACCGGCGCTTCATTTTGCCGGAGCTGCGTGACGCGGTACGCACCGTCAGCGCCGACATTGTCTGCCTGCAGGAAGTGATGGGTGCCCATGAGGTTCATCCGCTGCACGTGGAGAACTGGCCGGATACCACCCACTACGAATTTCTCGCCGACACCATGTGGAGCGACTACGCCTACGGGCGCAACGCCGTCTATCCGGAAGGCCACCACGGTAATGCCGTGCTTTCACGTTTTCCTATCGAACATTATGAGAATCGCGATGTGTCCGTTGGCGGCAGTGAAAAGCGCGGCCTGCTCTACTGCCGCATCGTGCCGCCGGAAATCGAACGCGCCGTCCACGTCATTTGCGTGCATCTGGGCCTGCGGGAAGCCCATCGCCAGGCACAGTTAACCATGCTGGCTGAATGGGTCAATTCGCTGCCGGAAAACGAGCCGGTGGTGGTGGCCGGTGATTTTAACGACTGGCGACAGCGGGCAAACCATCCGCTCAAGGTACAGGCCGGGCTGGAAGAGATCTTCACCCGCGTCCACGGCCGCCCTGCCCGCACCTTCCCGGTCAGCCTGCCGCTGTTACGCCTGGACCGCATCTATGTGAAAAATGCCAATGCCAGTTCGCCCACGGCGCTGCCGCTGCGTAACTGGCGGCATTTATCTGACCACGCCCCTCTGAGTGCGGAGATCCACCTATGAAATGCACGTGGCAAGAGGGTAATCGCATCCAGCTTCTGGAAAATGGCGAAAACTTTTACCCGGCGGTGTATGCCGCCATTGAGCACGCACAGCAGAAAGTGATTCTTGAAACCTTTATCTGGTTTGAAGACGAGGTAGGACGCGAGCTGCATGCCGTCTTACTCAAGGCCGCACGTCGTGGGGTGCATATTGAAGTGTTGCTCGACGGCTACGGCTCGCCGGATTTGAGCGACGCCTTCGTCAATGAACTTACGACGGCGGGCGTCGTGTTTCGCTATTACGATCCGCGCCCACGCCTGTTCGGGATGCGCACCAACGTCTTTCGCCGCATGCACCGTAAAATTGTGGTGGTCGATAACACCGTGGCCTTTGTCGGCGGCATTAACTACTCCGCCGAGCACGTCACCAGCTACGGCCCGGAAGCCAAGCAAGATTATGCAGTACGGGTCGAAGGCCCGGTGGTGGAAGACATCCTGCAATTCGAACTGGACAACCTGCCCGATCAGGCCCAGGCCAAACGCTGGTGGCAGCGCAGACGCCACCGGGCGGAAGAGAACAAAAGGCCCGGCGAAGCCCAGGCACTGTTTGTCTGGCGGGATAACAACGATCATCGCGACGATATTGAGCGCCATTACCTGAAAATGCTCGCCAATGCCAAACGCGAAGTGATCATCGCAAACGCCTACTTTTTCCCCGGCTACCGATTGCTGCATGCCATGCGTAACGCCTCGCGGCGCGGGGTCAGCGTGAAGCTAATTGTGCAAGGGGAACCGGATATGCCGATCGTCAAAGTCGGTGCCGAGCTGCTGTACAACTACCTGCTGAAAGGCGGCGTCCAGGTGTATGAATATCGCCGCCGCCCGCTGCACGGCAAGGTCGCGCTGATGGACGATCACTGGGCGACGGTGGGCTCAAGCAACCTCGATCCACTCAGCCTGTCTCTGAACCTGGAGGCCAACCTTATCATTCACGACAGGGAGTTCAACCAGACATTGCGCGACAACCTCAGCGCCATCATCGCCAACGATTGCCAGCGGGTGGATGAATCCATGGCCCCGAAGCGCACCTGGTGGAACCTTGCCAGGGGCGTGGTGGTGTTCCACTTTCTGCGCCACTTCCCGGCGATGGTGGGCTGGCTCCCCGCCCATACGCCGAAACTGGCGCTGGTGCAGGCCCCCGTACAGCCTGAAATCGAAACTCAGGACCGCGTCGCCACGGAAAATTCGGGGGGAGATACCTGATGGCAAAATCACATCCGCGCTGGCGGCTGGCGAAAAAAATCCTCACCGGGCTCTTTTTTATCGCTGTTGCGGTTCTGCTGGTGCTGTATGCACAAAAGGTCGACTGGGATGATGTGTGGAAGGTTATCCGTGACTACAACCGCACGGCCCTGCTCAGTGCGGTAGCGCTGGTGGTCATCAGCTATTTAATCTACGGCTGTTACGATCTGCTCGGGCGGGCCTACTGCGGCCACAAGCTGGCCAAACGGCAGGTCATGCTGGTGTCGTTTATCTGCTACGCCTTTAACCTGACGCTCAGCACCTGGGTCGGCGGTATTGGCATGCGTTACCGCCTCCATTCCCGGCTAGGTCTGCCGGGCAGCACCATCACGCGCATTTTTTCCCTGAGTATTACCACCAACTGGCTGGGGTATATTCTGCTGGGCGGGATCATTTTTACCTTTGGCGTGGTGGATGTGCCCGCCCACTGGTATATCTCCGATACCACTCTGCGCATTGTTGGCGTGGCGCTGCTGCTGTTTATCGCGCTCTACCTGTGGGCCTGCGGCTTTGCCAGGCGTCGCCATTTCACCGTTAAGGGCCAGAAGCTGGTTATTCCGTCATGGCGATTTGCCATCCTGCAACTGGCGATTTCCAGCGCTAACTGGATAGTGATGGGAGCGATTATCTGGCTGTTACTCGGCCAGCAGGCCAACTTCTTCTTTGTGCTCGGCGTGCTGCTGGTCAGCAGTATTGCCGGGGTCATCGTGCATATCCCGGCGGGTATTGGCGTGCTGGAAGGGGTGTTCCTTGCCTTACTGGCAGGCGAACACACCTCTCAGGGGGTGATTATTGCCGCACTGCTGGCCTATCGCGTGCTCTACTATTTCCTGCCGCTACTGCTGGCGCTTATCGGCTACCTGATTCTGGAAAGCCGGGCGAAAGCGCTGCGGGAGAAAAATGAAAAAGCACTGATGAATTCATAACGCGGCTTTTAGGCGCTGGTGTTGCCAGTAAAGCACCCAGGTGGCAAAAGGCCGGCCGTTCATTATCCAGCGACATTAAAAGAGCATCAGCCAGGCGTAGCCCACGGGTATCGCTTCACGTGTCTGGACATCCCCCAGCGCAGACCACAGCATGCTGGTCGCCAGCATGCAGAACAAACCATTGAGTAAAAAGGCATATTTAAAGGTGACGACACCCACCATTTTCCCTTCCTGCACGCGTTTTCGTAGCGGAATGATGATGACCAGAAACAACGTCAGGATGAGGATAAAAAGGTGAAAATAGTGCCGGGTGCTGAGCTGCCAGTGTGAAAGGATTGCGCCAAGGCAGAGGGCAAAGACCACCGCCTGCAGCATACTCGCCAGCCCAATATGGGTACCATCCAGCATCGTCTGACGGCGGTCAATAATATCCCTGACGGTAGCGTGAGCGGCGGGACGTCCTTCCCGCACGCTGTTTTCTGTCTCCTGGCCCTGAGCCACCAGCCAGGCCAGGCGATATCCAATGATCGTATCGATGAGCTTCACAACAACCTCCTTTGTTGCATGTCCACTTATCGTTCTGACCGCCAGCCGTTCCTAACGACGGTTGCCAAAAATGCGCAGCAGCATCAGGAACAGGTTGATGAAATCCAGATAGAGGGTTAACGCGCCTAAAATCGAGTATTTGCGCAGCGTGGATTTATCCTGCACATCGATTTGCGTGCCGATGTTTTTCAGCTTCTGCGTATCGTAAGCGGTCAACCCCACAAAAATGATGACCCCGATATAGGTCACCGCCCACATCAGCGTTTCACTTTTCAGCCAGAAATTCACCACCGACGCCAGAATGATGCCGATAAGCCCCATAAACAGCATGCTGCCAAGGCCACTCAGGTCGCGTTTAGTGGTATAGCCATAGAGGCTCATCGCACCAAACATCCCGGCGGTCACGACAAAGGTCGCGGCGATAGACTCAGCGGTATAAGCATAGAGGATGCCGGAGAGGGTCAGCCCGGTGAGGGCCGAATAGAGCATAAACAGCGTGGTCGCCATGCCTGCGCTGAGCTTGTGTATCATGCCGGAGAGCACAAACACCAGCGCCAGCTGCGCGATAATCAGACCGAAGAACACCACCCGGCTGGAGTAAATTGCCGCCAGGACGGCTTCATTGAACACCGTATACCAGGCGATAAAGGCCGTCAGTAACAGCCCACAGGTCATCCAGCCGTAGACCTGCGCCATGTAGGTTTGCAAACCGGTACGGGCAGGCGAAACAATAGAATCGGAACGCGGAAATCTGTCCATGGTGACTCCTCAAAAAGTGGATACCCCATGTTCAAGATTAACACAATCCCGACAAAGCGTTACCAGCGTTGCGCCGCCTGTTTATCGGTGTCCCGCGCCTCTACCCAGCGCTCCCCCTGCGGGGTGGCTTCACGCTTCCAGAACGGCGCGCGGGTTTTCAGGTAATCCATAATAAACTGGCCTGCGTCAAAGGCGCTGCTGCGGTGCGCACTGGTGACGCCAACGAAGACAATCTCTTCGCCAGGCCAGAGTTCACCCACGCGATGAATCACCGTGACGTGACCCAACGGCCAGCGGGCACGCGCATCGTCAACGATCTCGGTCAGCGTCTTTTCGGTCATCCCCGGATAATGTTCGAGCGTCAGAGCGCTGACGTTATCGCCGAGATTATGGTTACGCACCTTGCCGGTGAAGGTCACGATCGCACCGTCTTCATCCCGCTCGTTCAGCCAGTTATATTCATCGCCGACGTTAAACGGCGCATGGCCAACTACAATTCGCGTCTGTGCCATCTTAGCCCCCGCTCACCGGTGGGAAAAACGCCACTTCGTCGCCTTCCTCGAGCGGATTTTCAAAGCTCACCAGCGTCTGATTCACCGCCGCCAGCAGTTTGCCCTCTTCCAGCGCCAGCGCCCAGCGATCGCTGCGCGCGGCAAGGTGTTGGCGTACCGCTTCCACGGAAGGAAACATCTCGTCCAGCGTTAACCGGTCACACCCGGTCAGTTCGCGCACCTGCGCGAAAAAAAGTACATTAATCATCTGCTTCTACCTTGAAATCACCGGACTTACCGCCGCTTTTCGCCAGCAGGCGTACCGGGCCAATGACCATATCCTTCTGCACGGCTTTGCACATGTCGTAAATCGTCAGGGCCGCTACCGACGCCGCCGTCAGCGCTTCCATTTCCACGCCTGTTTTGCCCGTCAGACGGCACAGGGATTCAACTCGGACCCGGTTATGTTCCGGCTGTGCCTGTAATTGCACTTCCACTTTGCTCAGCAGCAGCGGATGGCACAGAGGAATCAAATCCCAGGTGCGTTTCGCCGCCTGAATGCCCGCAATACGCGCCGTGGCAAAGACATCACCTTTGTGGTGGCTGCCGTCAATAATCATCGCCAGCGTTTGCGGCTGCATGGTCACAAACGCTTCGGCGCGGGCTTCCCGTACGGTTTCTGCTTTTGCGGAGACATCCACCATGTGCGCTTCGCCGTCGGCGTTAATATGGGTCAGTTGCGACATAATTTAAGGCTTAATGTGGGAGTGAAAATGACACGGACGCGTGCGCGCATCCAGCTGCGGAGCAATGATATTGTCCCATGCGGTGCGACAGGCTTTAGTCGAACCCGGCATGGCGAAAATGAGCGTCTTGTTCGCCATTCCCGCCACCGCACGCGACTGTAGCGTGGAGGTGCCGATCTCTTCAAAAGAGAGCATGCGGAACACTTCGCCAAAGCCTTCAACTTCGCGGTCGAACAGTGGCAATAAGGCCTCGGGCACCTGGTCGCCATCGGTAAAACCGGTGCCGCCGTTAATCAACACCACCTGCACGTCTTCGCTGGCAATCCATACGGAGACCTGCGCGCGGATGGCGTAGCGGTTCTCTTTCACGATGGCTTTCGCCACCACGTGGTGCCCGGCTTCCTGCGCGGAATCACGCAGAAAATGACCTGAGGTGTCGTCCTCTTCACCACGACGACTGGAGACCGTAAGAATCGCGATACGGGTAGGGATAAATTCAGCACTGACCTGACTCATTTCTTTTTCTCCTTGTGGCCGTTATCCGCCGATATAAGACAGATTTTGCGTAATGCCGGTGTTGCCCTGATGCAAAAAGTGGGTCTGTTTTTTGTGCGTCAGTGCCGCGGCAATGCGCGTTTCCAGCACGGACTGCTGATCGTCTTCCTGCAGCAGATCGCGCAGGTCTACGCCGCCGTCACCAAACAGGCATAAATGCAGCTTTCCAGTTGAAGAGACCCGCAGCCGGTTACAACTGGCGCAAAAGTCTTTTTCATAGGGCATGATCAGACCAATTTCTCCAGCATAATCCGGGTGGCAGAAAACCTGCGCCGGGCCGTCACTGCGGCTACGCAGCTTCTGGATCCAGCCGCGCTTAAGCAGTTCAACGCGCAGCACATCGCCGGAGATATGATGTTTTCGAAAGAGATCGCTGCCTTCGCCGGTTTCCATCAGCTCGATAAAACGCAACTGAATGGGGCGAGGTTTGATCCAGGAAAGAAAGGTGTCGAGCTGGTGGTGATTGACGTCGCGCATCAGCACGGTATTAACTTTGACTTTTTCAAAGCCCGCCGCAAAAGCGGCATCAATGCCGCCCATCACCTGCTTAAATTTATCCTGACCGGTAATCGCGTAAAATTGACGAGCATCGAGACTGTCGACGCTGACGTTAATCGCCGTCAACCCGGCATCGCGCCATTGCGCCACATCTCGCGCCAGACGGTAGCCGTTGGTGGTGACGGCAATCTGGCGGATCGCGCGATTTTCTCGCACGGCAGCGATAATGTCGGTAGAGTCGCGACGCAGCGACGGTTCGCCACCCGTAAGACGGATTTTTTCCGTGCCCATGGCAGAAAACGCACGCGTGACGCGGCGAATTTCCTCAAGGCTGAGAAAACCCTTATTGGTGACGCCGCTCGGCTTGTAGCCGTTGGGCAGGCAGTAAGTGCAACGGAAGTTGCATACGTCAGTGATCGACAAACGCAAGTAAAAGAACTTACGCGCGAACGTGTCAGTCAGTTGTGTGGCCATGTACACCTTTCCAAATACGGGAGATGCAGTCATTTCTTTCTGCACCCTGGCGGCTGATACTGGTGGGTATCGCCACGGCCAAAGCACCTTATCGTCAGACTTAGGTACAGAGGCTAGAGTGTATGTTGTGCGTAACGAGATAAAATCGTTATGGCGATAGTAGCGCGAAGCGTTTTGTTTCGCCAACATCATTATCGTTATATAAACTGCTATATAGCGACATGATCCTGCATTTTCACTACAGAGTACGTGAAAATCACTTTTTTGCTTTGATATACGTCATTTTCCACCCTGCACGGCATCGTCATTAGGTGGTATTTAGGTTAACGTAGCGCGGTAATCATTTATAAGGAAGGTTTATGCGTAATCGCACTCTTGCGGATCTGGACCGCGTCGTTGCGCTTGGCGGCGGGCACGGTCTGGGCCGCGTGATGTCGGCTTTATCATCATTAGGTTCCCGGCTCACCGGAATCGTGACGACAACGGATAATGGCGGCTCTACCGGGCGTATTCGCCGCTCTGAGGGCGGCATTGCCTGGGGCGATATGCGCAACTGTTTAAATCAGTTAATTACCGAACCCAGCGTCGCTTCGGCGATGTTTGAGTACCGTTTTAGCGGTAATGGTGAACTTTCTGGTCATAACCTCGGAAACTTGATGTTAAAGGCGCTGGACCACCTCAGCGTGCGGCCTCTGGAGGCGATCAACATCATTCGCAACCTGCTAAAGGTGGATGCATTTCTTATTCCGATGTCTGAACAACCCGTTGATTTGATGGCAACCGACAATGAAGGCCACCTTGTCTATGGCGAAGTGAATATTGACCTGCTGGAATCCCCGGTACAGGAACTGATGCTGTTCCCCAAAGTACACGCCACGCGGGAAGCGGTTCAGGCGATTGCCGAAGCGGATTTGATTCTGATAGGTCCTGGCAGTTTCTATACCAGCCTGCTGCCTTTACTGCTGCTGGAAGACCTCTCCCAGGCGCTGCGCCGCACGCCCGCACCAGTGGTCTATATCGGTAATCTGGGCAAAGAGCTGAGCGTTGCCGCCGCCAGCCTGACGCTTAAGGATAAGCTGACGATTATGGAACAGTATGTCGGTAAACCGATTATTGATGCCGTTATCGTGGGGCCGAAAGTGGATGTCTCCGAAGTTTCTGACCGGGTTGTTATTCAGAATGTGCTGGAAGCCAGCGATATCCCCTATCGCCACGATCGGCATTTGCTGCGTGAGGCGCTGGAAAAAGCGGTTCAGGCGCTGGGCTAACCGCGCGGCGGGTACGATTTGAGCCCGCCGTGTCACGTTTCCTTAATTTCTTAAGGTTGTCTTAGATAGTGTCGTCACAAGATTTTAGCCCAGAGAGCGATGCATCTGATCTGGACGGCAGCGAGAAATGAGGCC
>NZ_CBFFRL010000064.1:0-24425 GCF_965644215.1 Phytobacter sp. V69 | reverse complement strand
CTTATCGGTAGTTAACCCTTCCTCCTACACTCTCCACAATCATGTCCGAGCGTTGCACTTATTATCTGAATTCGCGATTGACCTCTAAATAACCCTCATTTTACGGTGGTAATATGAAAACAAGAGCTGCGGCTATATATGGTGAAGGGGATGTACGCATCCGTGAATTTGAATTACCAGCCATTACCGATAATGAATTACTGGTGAGTGTAATTTCTGACAGCGTGTGTCTGTCAACGTGGAAAGCGGCAAAGTTAGCCAGTGACCATAAACGCGTTCCGGATGATTTACTCAACCATCCGGTGATCACCGGGCATGAGTGTGCCGGGGTGATTATTGAAGTCGGTAAAAACCTGACGGGAAAATATAAAAAAGGAGAACGCTTTGTATTGCAGCCAGCGATGGGGTTGCCCAGCGGATATTCAGCCGGGTACAGCTACGAATTTTTTGGCGGTAATGCGACCTATATGATAATCCCCGAGGTCGCTATAAATTTAGGGTGTGTGTTACCTTATCGCGGTTCTTATTTCGCCGCCGCATCGCTGGCCGAGCCTATGTGCTGCATTATTGGTGCGTATCGGGCCAACTACCACACCACACCGTATGTGTATGAACACCGTATGGGCATTAAAGCCGGCGGCAATATTGCGCTGCTTGCCTGCGCGGGGCCGATGGGCATCGGTGCGATTGATTATGCCATCAATGGCGGTATCGCCCCGGCGCGGATTGTGGTCGTCGATATTGATGACGCCCGGCTTGCGCAGGCACAAAAGCTTCTCCCGGTTGAGCTGGCGGCCAGCAAAGGCATTGAGCTTCTCTATGTGAATACCAGTGAACTGGCCGACCCCGTTGGTGCGTTGCGTGCTTTTACTGGTGGTCATGGTTTTGACGATGTCTTTGTTTATGCAGCGGTTCCTGCGGTGATTGAGCTTGCTGATGATCTGCTGGCGGAGGATGGTTGCCTGAACTTTTTTGCCGGGCCAACGGATGCCACATTCAAAGTCCCGCTCAACTTTTATAACGTGCATTACAACAGCACCCATATCGTCGGTACATCCGGTGGCTCCACCGGCGATATGCTGGAGGCGATTGAGAAAAGCGCGACCGGGCAGCTACAGCCTTCCTTTATGGTGACGCATATTGGTGGTCTGGATGCGGTACCGGAGACGATCCTTAATTTGCCGGATATTCCGGGCGGCAAGAAGCTTATCTATAACGGTGTCACCATGCCGTTGACCGCCATCAGCGATTTTGCCCGAAAAGGTCAAACCGATCCGCTGTTCCGTGAGTTGGATCGTCTGGTGAGAACAACGCATGGTATCTGGAACGAGCAGGCCGAGAAATACCTGTTGGCGCACTTTGGTGTCGATGTAGGGGAAGCTGCGCAATGATGCGTCTGATCTAAGGTATAGAACGTCCCCGTAATATTATAAACTCAGTTAATGACGGGTGAGTTTTCGGAATATCAATGACGACGCTGACAGAAGATGACGTGCTGGAAAAGCTCAATGCGCAAGTAGACCTGGCCACCTTTATGGCGGCTGCGAATGAAATATTGCTGCAGGCCATTAAGCAATTCCTGCCGTCATTATTCGTGAATAACGATGAAGAAATCGTCGAGTATGCGGTTAAGCCATTGCTGGCGCAGAGTGGTCCGCTTGATGATATTGATGTCGCACTAAGGCTGATTTACGCGCTGGGTAAAATCGATAAATGGTTATATGCGGATATTATGCATTTTTCGCAATTTCACCATTACCTTGCGAGCCAGGATGAGTTCCCCGGTTTCGCCAGCGACATGTGCTGGGATTTTATTAATAACGTCAACACCATTACGCGCAATACCACGCTGTATAATTCACTGAAATCGATGAAGTTCGCCGACTTTGTCATCTATTCTGAATCGCGCTTTATTGCAATGACGAAAACCACGCTGGCCTTAGCGGTAACAAGCATATTAAAGGAACTGGACCCGTGATAATTACCTTGCCCGTCAATGGATTCGATGTCACAGCCCACTATAGCGATGAAGAAGTAGAAACGGTGCATAAGCCGCTACTTACATATCTGGCGCAACTCCATCAACATACCTCCCGTTTTCGTACCATTATTTTTCTGAGTGCTCCGCCGGGCACTGGCAAATCGACATTGGGCGCATTCTGGATGTGGCTTGCCGCGCGTATGCCCGAACTCCCGCCGATACAGATGTTGCCAATGGACGGTTTTCACCATTACAACGGTTGGCTTGAGCAGCATCATCTGCGGGCAAAAAAAGGTGCACCGGAAACGTTTGACGTGGACAAACTCGCGCTAAATTTGCAGCGCATCCGCCACCAGGCAGGCGACTGGCCGCAATACAGCAGACAAAGTCACGAACCGATAGAGTCTGCCATTGATGTGACCGCTCCGTTGGTTATTGTCGAGGGGAATTGGCTGCTTCTGAATGAACCTCGCTGGGCATCATTGCGCCAGTAATGTGATTTGTCGTTGTTTATTCGTGCGCCTGCCAGCGCGCTGCGTGAGCGTCTGATTGCGCGCAAATGTGCAGGAGGAGCATCGCAAGAAGAGGCGCTGGCATTTTATCAGTGTACTGACGGGCCGAATGTCGAGCTCGTTCTAACACGTAGCGTGCCTGCCAGGATAACGCTTGAGATGGACGAGCAGGGTGGTTATCGATTCGCCACTCCTCCGGGTATGTAATGTTGCGCCTGGCATCGCTCTGCATTCGCCGGATTGACACTGAATGAACGGGCTGTCTGTAGGCAGCCTATTCTCTGTCTGGAATAATTTTGCAGCCTCTGGTTGAGAAAATGTGACGTACGTCAGATAAATGGTCGCCAGGGCTGGACATGGATTCCTTTTATTCCGCGTTTCGCTTATGCTAGCTGAAGCGTTTCAGTCGCTTAAATGTTCGACAATTAATCAATCAAACGCAGTTTGTGACAGGTGAGGTTCCCCTGTAAAGGTTGCTGCATTACTCTGTGAGCCACCTCAAATTGGGTAACCTTGCAGGAGATCTATGAGCGTACGCATAGCGATTAATGGCTTCGGTCGCATCGGGCGCAACGTGGTTCGTGCTTTGTATGAATCCGGGCGTCGTGCGGAAGTCACCGTGGTGGCAATCAATGAACTGGCAGATGCAGCAGGCATGGCCCATTTGTTGAAATATGACACCAGCCACGGGCGTTTCGCGTGGGATGTGCATCAGGAGCGCGAGCAGCTGTTTGTCGGTGAAGACGCGATTCGTATTCTTCATCAGCGCGATATTGCCGCGCTTCCCTGGCGTGAGCTGGGCGTTGATGTGGTGCTCGATTGCACCGGCGTCTTTGGCAGCCGTGCCGATGGCGAAGCGCATCTGGCGGCGGGAACGAAGAAAGTGCTGTTCTCGCATCCCGGCGGTAACGATCTCGACGCGACGGTCGTCTTTGGCGTCAATCAGGATGCCTTAAAGTCTGACGATCGTATTGTGTCTAACGCCTCCTGCACCACGAACTGCATTATTCCGATTATTAAGCTTCTCGACGACGCGTGGGGAATTGAATCGGGTACTGTCACCACGATCCACTCCGCAATGCACGATCAGCAGGTGATTGACGCCTATCATCCTGATTTACGTCGTACGCGTGCGGCCAGCCAGTCGATCATTCCTGTGGACACGAAACTGGCGGCGGGGATCACCCGTATTTTCCCGCAATTTCATGACCGATTTGAGGCGATTGCGGTCCGCGTGCCGACCATAAATGTGACGGCAATCGACCTGAGCGTGACGGTGAAAAATCCGGTAAAAGCGTGTGAAGTCAACGCGTTGCTGCAAAAAGCAGCACAGGGAACATTTCATGGTATAGTTGACTATACGGAATTACCGTTGGTCTCAACAGATTTTAACCATGACCCGCACAGTGCCATTGTTGATGGCACACAAACACGGGTCAGTGGTGCGCACCTTATTAAAACCCTGGTGTGGTGCGATAACGAATGGGGCTTTGCTAACCGAATGCTCGACACGACGTTAGAGATGGCCGCAAAAGGTTTCAGGTAGGGTGCACTTGTGCCCGCAAAACTTTATGAATCATTGAGAGGATTCACCATGTCTGTAATTAAGATGACCGATCTGGATTTGGCAGGTAAACGCGTTTTCATCCGTGCGGATCTGAACGTACCGGTTAAAGATGGCAAAGTGACCAGCGATGCGCGTATCCGTGCTTCTTTGCCGACCATCGAGCTGGCGCTGAAACAAGGCGCGAAAGTGATGGTTACCTCCCACCTGGGTCGTCCGACCGAAGGCGAGTACAACGAAGAGTTCTCTCTGCTGCCGGTTGTTAATTACCTGAAAGACAAACTGTCCAACCCGGTACGTCTGGTTAAAGATTACCTGGACGGCGTTGAAGTTGCTGCCGGCGAACTGGTTGTTCTGGAAAACGTTCGCTTTAACAAAGGCGAGAAGAAAGACGACGAAGCGCTGTCCAAAAAATACGCTGCTCTGTGCGACGTATTCGTGATGGACGCTTTCGGTACTGCTCACCGTGCACAGGCTTCTACTCACGGTATCGGCAAATTTGCTGACGTCGCGTGCGCAGGCCCGCTGCTGGCTGACGAACTGGAAGCGCTGGGTAAAGCGCTGAAAGAACCGGCTCGTCCGATGGTTGCTATCGTTGGTGGTTCTAAAGTTTCCACTAAACTGACCGTTCTGGACTCCCTGTCCAAAATCGCTGACCAGCTGATCGTGGGTGGTGGTATCGCCAACACCTTCGTTGTCGCTCAGGGCCACAACGTGGGTAAATCCCTGTACGAAGCTGACCTGGTTGACGAAGCAAAACGTCTGCTGACCACCTGTGATATCCCGGTCCCGACGGATGTTCGTGTTGCTACCGAGTTCTCAGAAACTGCGACCGCTACCCTGAAATCTGTAAACGACATCAAAGATGAAGAGCAGATTCTGGACCTGGGCGACGTTTCCGCTGAGAAACTGGCTGGTATACTGAAAAACGCGAAAACCATTCTGTGGAACGGCCCGGTTGGCGTATTCGAATTCGCTAACTTCCGTAAAGGTACCGAAATCGTTGCTAACGCTATCGCAGACAGCGACGCGTTCTCCATCGCCGGCGGCGGCGACACTCTGGCAGCTATCGACCTGTTCGGTATCGCTGACAAAATTTCCTACATCTCCACTGGTGGCGGCGCGTTCCTCGAATTCGTGGAAGGCAAAGTGCTGCCGGCAGTCGCAATGCTCGAAGAGCGCGCTAAGCAGTAAGTATTCAAAGGGCAGGGAAACCTGCCCATTTTTCAGCGCGCTTTAGAGCACGCTTCAATTCTTTACACAAAATCATTCGAGTTGCATCAAGGCGGCAACTGAGTGAGTTCCCGGAAGCTTACTTAAGTAAGTGACTGGGGCGAGCGAGAGCAGCCAACGTTGAGGCGGCTTGAAGGATGATGTGTACAACGGCCGAAGATACAGGACTCGTAAAATGTCTAAAATTTTTGATTTCGTAAAACCGGGCGTTATCACCGGTGATGACGTTCAGAAAGTGTTCCAGGTAGCAAAAGAAAACAACTTTGCGCTGCCAGCAGTTAACTGCGTGGGCACTGACTCCATTAACGCCGTTCTGGAAACCGCTGCCAAAGTTAAAGCTCCGGTTATCGTTCAGTTCTCCAACGGTGGTGCTGCATTCATCGCCGGTAAAGGCGTGAAAACTGACGTTCCTCAGGGTGCTGCTATCCTGGGTGCGATCTCTGGTGCGCATCACGTACATCAGATGGCTGAACACTACGGTGTTCCGGTTATTCTGCACACTGACCACTGCGCGAAAAAACTGCTGCCGTGGATCGACGGTCTGCTGGACGCGGGTGAGAAATACTTTGCTGCGCACGGCAAACCGCTGTTCTCTTCTCACATGATCGATCTGTCAGAAGAGTCGCTGGAAGAGAACATCGAGATCAGCTCCAAATACCTGGCGCGCATGGCGAAAATCGGCATGACCCTGGAAATCGAACTGGGTTGCACCGGTGGCGAAGAAGACGGCGTGGACAACAGCCACATGGACGCTTCTGCCCTGTACACTCAGCCGGAAGACGTTGATTACGCGTACACCAAGCTGAACGCAATCAGCCCGCGTTTCACCATCGCTGCTTCCTTCGGTAACGTGCATGGCGTTTACAAACCGGGTAACGTGAAACTGACCCCGACTATCCTGCGCGATTCTCAGGAATATGTTTGCAAGAAACATAACCTGCCGCACAACGCCCTGAACTTCGTATTCCACGGCGGTTCTGGTTCTACTGCTCAGGAAATCAAAGACTCCGTAAGCTACGGCGTTATCAAAATGAACATCGATACCGACACCCAATGGGCGACCTGGGAAGGTATTCTGAACTACTACAAAACCAACGAAGCGTATCTGCAAGGTCAGCTGGGCAACCCGAAAGGCGAAGACCAGCCGAACAAGAAATACTACGATCCGCGCGTATGGCTGCGTTCAGCTCAGACTTCAATGATCACCCGTCTGGAACAGGCTTTCAAAGAACTGAACGCGGTTGACGTTCTGTAATCTTTGCTCTGTTTCCTGAATCAGGCCCGCGTATGCGGGCCTTTTTTATTTCCGATTCAATAGCCTGCACACGCCATTAAGTGTGATCCACTTGGCAAAATCGTCCCTTTTTGTTTACCCTTTAGGTGTCTGTCCGCCACCGTCGGGAAGGATTGTTCTCGCACGGATCAACATAAGGAACAAAGAATGGAAGATCTTAACGTCGTCGACAGTATCAACAACGCAGGCTCCTGGCTGGCGACAAACCAGGCCCTGCTGCTGAGCTACGCTGTCAACATCGTCGCCGCTATCGCCATCATCATCGTGGGTATGATCATTGCCCGCATGATTTCAAACACCGTGAACAAGCTGATGCGGGCGCGGCACATTGATGCCACCGTCGCCGATTTCCTCTCTGCGCTGGTCCGCTACGGCGTCATTGCGTTTACCCTGATTGCCGCGCTGGGGCGAGTGGGGGTGCAAACCGCATCGGTCATCGCCGTACTCGGTGCCGCCGGTCTGGCAATCGGTCTGGCGCTGCAAGGGTCGCTCTCGAATCTGGCGGCCGGGGTACTGCTGGTGACGTTCCGTCCGTTTCGTTCTGGGGAATACGTCGACCTGGGCGGCGTGGCCGGTACCGTGCTGCAGGTGCAGATTTTCTCCACCACGATGCGTAGCGCCGATGGTCGTATTATCGTGGTGCCCAACGGGAAAATTATTGCCGGGAACATCATCAACTTTTCCCGCGAGCCGGTACGCCGCAACGAATTTATTATTGGTGTTGCCTACGATTCCGATATCGATCTGGTCACGAAGTTGTTGACCGATATCATCCAGGCAGACGAGCGTATTCTGAAAGATCGTGAAATGACGGTGCGTCTGAACGAGTTGGGGGCGTCGTCCATCAACTTTGTGGTCCGCGTCTGGAGCAACAGCAGCGACCTGCAAAACGTCTACTGGGATGTACTGGAGAAAGTGAAACGTAGCTTTGATGAGCACGGCATCAGTTTCCCTTACCCGCAAATGGATGTGAATTTCAAACGGGTTAAAGAGGCCGTAGAAGAGTAAACAATCAGGTCGGCATTGCCGGCCTTTTTGTTGCCTGTCTGTATTAGCGATTCTTATTATTCATTAAAAAATTCAATTTCCGCTAATGATTCTCGCGCGTTATAGTCTGCATCCAGAAATTAATGACCAGGAATTGAATGTGATAGCGTATTATTTTCAAGGGCTTATGTTGGGTGCGGCGCTGATTTTGCCCTTAGGTCCGCAAAATGCTTTCGTGATGAACCAGGGGATCCGTCGCCAGTACCACATCATGACGGCTTTTCTGTGCACATTAAGCGACTTAATGCTGATTTGCGCCGGGGTTTTCGGTGGCAGTGCCTTGTTGATGCAATCCCCGTGGCTGCTGGGGCTGGTGACCTGGGGCGGCGTGGCCTTTCTGCTGTGGTATGGCTACGGCGCGCTGAAAACCGCGCTGGGCAGCAATATCGACCTGGCCAGCGCCGAGGTGATGAAGCAGGGGCGCTGGAAGATTATCGCGACCATGTTGGCGGTGACCTGGCTCAATCCGCATGTCTATCTGGATACCTTTGTGGTACTCGGCAGCCTTGGTGGGCAACTGGATGCGGAGCCGAAACGCTGGTTTGCGATGGGAACGATCAGTGCATCCATCATTTGGTTTTTTGGCCTGGCTCTGCTGGCCGCCTGGTTTGCTCCGCGTCTGCGCACGGTCAAAGCACAGCGCATTATCAACCTGATTGTTGGGGTGGTGATGTGGGTTATCGCCGTGCAACTGGCGAAAGATGGCGTGGCGCACGTGCAGTCGCTGTTCAACTAAGTCTAGTCTGATGGACAAACCGGTATCATCCGCTAAGCTTCTGCCAGGTGTGCCGTTTTCTTACGGACGTAATAAGCAACATGGAGGAGCAACCGTGAAATTCAAAGTGATGGCCCTGGCGGCATTAGTGGGACTGAGTGTCATGTCGGTACAGGCAAGTGAACTGCCTGATGGCCCGCACATTGTGACCTCGGGTACGGCGAGCGTGGATGCAGTGCCGGATATTGCCACCCTGGCGATTGAAGTGAACATCTCGGCGAAAGATGCCGCAACGGCGAAGAAACAGGCCGACGATCGCGTCGCCCAGTATCTCTCATTCCTCGACAAGAATGGCGTAGTGAAGAAAGACATTAACTCCGCCAACTTGCGTACCCAGCCGGATTACGATTACCAAAACGGTAAAAGCGTGCTGAAAGGCTGGCGTGCCGTGCGTACGGTGGAAGTGACGCTGCGCGATCTGGAGAAGCTGAACTCTCTGCTGGATGGAGCACTGAAAGCCGGTCTGAATGAAATCCGTTCCGTTTCCCTGGGCGTTGCGCAACCGGATTCTTATAAGGATAAGGCGCGTAAAGCTGCCATTGATGATGCGGTTCATCAGGCCGAACAGCTGGCGGCAGGTTTCAACGCCAAACTTGGCCCGGTCTATAGCGTGCGCTACCACGTGTCCAACTATCAGCCGAGCCCGATGGTTCGCATGATGAAAGCAGACGCAGCGCCGGTTTCCGCACAGGAAACCTATGAACAGCCGAGCATCCAGTTTGCCGATCAGGTAGACGTGGTGTTCCAGCTTGAGCCTGCTCAGGCTGGGCAGACGACACCTGCGAAATCGCAGTAATTTTCCTGCGCCCTGCAAAGGGCAGAAAGCAAAAGGCCGGGTTAACCCGGCCTTTTTTGTCTCAGTCCTGTCGCAAAACCTTATGCCCGTAGGCCAGCAGTGCGTCAGTGACGTTGCGCATCATGCGGCTTTCTGGCGCAAAGCGGTGCCAGAACAGCATCCTGCGCTGGAATAAACCCGGGGTCAGGTCGATCAGCTCTCCGGCATTCAATTCTCTTTCGATTTGCAGATGCGGGATCATACAGCAGGTTGTTCCCTGCCTTGCCAGTTGCACAAATGCCTCGGACGAGTTAACGATATGGCACGGCACGCTACCCGGCGGCAGGTCGAAGTTTTGTTGCAGGAAGGCCTGATGCATATCGTCGAGATGGTCGAACGCGACGGCAGGCGCTTTAAGTAACGCCGAGCGGGTGACGCCGTTCGGGAAGTAACGTTCAGCAAAGGCTTTGGAACCGACAAACAGGTAATCAAGCGCGCCAAGCTGATCAACGAGGCAGCTCGGCAGGGCCTGTGGCTGAATACTCACTGCACCCACTACTTCACCGCGACGCAGGCGCTCCTGGGTGCGGGTTTCATCTTCAACCTGTAAATTCAGGCGGATGGGCGAATCAGCCAGGACTGGCGCCAGTGCCGGCAGCAGCCAGGTTGCCAGACTGTCGGCGTTCACCGCCAGCGACAGCAGCAGCGGAGTGGAACCGGTTTGCTCATCGCCCAGCCACTCGTCTTCCAGCAGCTCTACCTGGCGCAGTAACGCCAGCAATTTTTGCCCTTGTTCAGTTGGACGTGGCGGGACGGTACGCACCAGCAGGGGCTGGCCAAACATATTTTCGAGCTGTTTAATGCGCTGCGATACGGCGGACTGAGTGATACACAGCTTTTGCGCGGCGCGCTCAAACCCACGTTCACGGATGACCGCATCAAGCGCCTGTAACGTTCTGTAGTCCGGACGTTTCATCTGGCTGACATACTCCTGCAAAATAATTACTCAGCACTATGACATAATTTTTTGTGACTTACAGACGAAAATGTACCTACTGGTAATGTGACACAGGTCACAGGGACATTTCCCCCTTCCATGTTCTATAATGCGCTTCGAATTTCACACCATTCTCACCACAGGCGAACGACGATGACGCAGGACGAATTAAAAAAAGCAGTGGGTTGGGCAGCGCTCAAATATGTTGAACCGGGCACTATCGTAGGTGTTGGTACTGGCTCCACCGCTGCGCACTTTATTGACGCGCTCGGTACCATGAAAGGCCAGATTGAAGGGGCAGTTTCCAGTTCTGACGCCTCGACAGAGAAACTGAAAGGCCTGGGTATCACCGTCTTCGATCTGAACGAAGTCGATCGTCTGGGGATTTATGTTGATGGCGCGGATGAAATTAACGGTCAGATGCAGATGATCAAAGGCGGTGGCGCGGCGCTGACGCGTGAGAAGATCATTGCTTCTGTAGCTGACAAATTTATCTGTATTGCTGATTCATCCAAGCAGGTCGATATTCTGGGGAAATTCCCGCTGCCGGTGGAAGTCATCCCGATGGCGCGTAGCGCGGTGGCCCGTGAACTGGTGAAACTGGGCGGCCGTCCTGAATATCGCCAGAACGTGGTGACCGACAACGGCAACGTGATTCTCGATGTCTTTGGTCTGGAAATCATCGATCCGATTGCGCTGGAAAACACCATTAACGGTATTCCGGGCGTGGTGACTGTGGGTCTGTTCGCTAACCGTGGTGCGGATGTTGCGCTGATCGGTAGTGCCGATGGTGTGAAAACCATTCTGAAATGATCTGGGTGGGGGAGGCCTTTCCCCCACTAAAAAATATTTGATGAGCAAATTTGGTGACTTCTGTCACGTTTATCTACCCCCGTTGATGTTCCTGCCGCCCGCTTAGTCATTCTTAGCATATTCATCTGCCATTTATGGCTGTATGACTTTTCTTCACGGCGCCGACGCAAACGTTCATATTGCTGCAATAGTTTTTTTTGATATGTTGACTACAGCGGATGAATATCCACACAACATCAGTTATGACAAAAAACAGGGTCGGGTAAATGGCAAAGGTATCACTGGAGAAAGACAAGATTAAATTTCTGCTCGTCGAAGGGGTGCACCAGAAAGCACTGGATAGCCTTCGCGCTGCAGGTTACACCAACATCGAGTATCACAAAGGCGCGCTCGACAACGAGCAGCTGAAAGAGTCTATCCGTGATGCCCACTTCATTGGCATTCGATCCCGTACCAATCTGACCGAAGATGTTATTGCCGCAGCCGAGAAACTGGTGGCGATTGGTTGTTTCTGTATCGGTACCAATCAGGTCAATCTGGATGCGGCGGCAAAACGCGGTATTCCGGTCTTCAACGCCCCGTTCTCCAACACCCGTTCCGTGGCGGAGCTGGTCATTGGGGAGTTGCTGCTGCTGATGCGTGGCATTCCGGAAGCGAACGCCAAAGCCCACCGCGGCGTGTGGAACAAACTGGCCGTAGGTTCTTACGAAGCACGCGGCAAAAAACTGGGGATTATCGGCTACGGGCACATTGGTACCCAGCTTGGCATTCTGGCCGAGTCACTCGGTATGCACGTTTATTTCTACGATATTGAAAGTAAACTGCCGCTGGGTAACGCAACCCAGGTTCAGCACCTGTCCGATCTGCTCAACATGAGCGATGTGGTCAGCCTGCACGTGCCGGAAAATGCCTCCACCAAGAACATGATGGGCGCAGAAGAGCTGGCGCTGATGAAACCTGGTGCGCTGCTGATCAACGCCGCACGTGGCACGGTTGTGGATATTCCGGCACTGTGCGATGCGCTCAAGCGTAAACACCTGGCGGGCGCGGCGATTGACGTGTTCCCGACTGAGCCTGCAACCAACAGCGAGCCGTTCAATTCACCGCTGTGTGAATTCGATAACGTGATTTTGACGCCGCACATCGGTGGTTCAACTCAGGAAGCGCAGGAAAACATCGGTCTGGAAGTCGCGGGTAAACTGATTAAGTACTCCGACAACGGCTCTACGCTCTCTGCCGTCAACTTCCCGGAAGTGTCGCTGCCGCTGCACGGTGGTCGTCGTCTTCTGCACATCCACGAAAACCGTCCAGGCGTGCTGACCGCAATCAACCAGATCTTTGCGGGCGACGGCATCAACATTGCCGCTCAGTACCTGCAAACAACGCCGTATATGGGTTACGTGGTCATCGATATTGAAGCCGAAGAAGATGTGGCGGAAAAAGCGCTGCAGAGCATGAAGGCGATTCCGGGTACCATTCGCGCACGCCTGCTGTACTGATTCTGCGGAGTGTTTTGTCGGGTGGCGAGGTAAATGCAAAACGGCAACCAGAGGGTTGCCGTTTTTTATGTGTTCTCCCTCTCCCTGTGGGTGAGGGCAGGGGGGAGGGCAACAGGCCGCAGCCTTTAATTCACCAACTCCACAACGCTGATGGCGTCACCACCGCGGGCAGCGGAATATCCCACTCCTCCACCGGAAGTACATCCACATGCTGGCAATCGTGCGCGTAACCGACCGGCTGTAACCCATACTGCTGCCAGTTTTGCAGCGTTCTGTCGTAAAAGCCGCCACCCATCCCCAGACGTTGCCCCTGACTGTCAAACGCCACCAGCGGTGTTATCAGTACATCCAGTTGGCTAAGCGGCAAGACATCGCGTACGTCCAGTTTCGGTTCCTGAATTTTCAGGCGATTAATGACCAGCTCACTGTGCGGATGGTATTGCAAAAACAGCAGATTACCTGGACTGAACGGATGCAGAACCGGGAGATAAACACGTTTGCCGCTGCGCCAGAGCTGCTCGATAAGCGGTTGGGTATCCAGTTCGCCATCAAACGAGAGAAAAAGGGCGACGGTATGGGCCATAACTACCAGCGGATAAGCCATCATGCGGGCTGCCGCTTCAACAGAAAAGTGTTGCTGCTGCTCAGCGGTAAGGGCGCGACGACGCTGCCGTATGATTTTACGGATTTCCTGACGTGATGGGGGAAGAGCAGAAAGTTGTGTCATGGTAGTAGAAAAAAAAGAAGGGAATCTCCGAGATGCCGCCGCAGGCTGTAACCCTTGAACCCTTGGTTCAAGGTGAATGTGTCGTCATAGTTTTAAGGCTTCTCGGACGGACCGAGCATGCTCACCAACCATGGAGCGCCACATTCTTGTGGTATGAAATATCGGCTCAGGGGACTGGCCCGCTTGCGAACATCTCAGAGAAATTTTTTCTTCACGGCCACTCTACCATAGTTAACCTTGAAGTGTTATTCAAACTTCGGCCCCGGTCTTTCGGATATGCGACCCTGATCAAGCAACGCCTGTTCGATGGTCTGTTGTAACATCCGAATACGCTGTTCCATGCTGGATGCGTAGTCACGGGTTTTTGCCTTTTCCTGAGTCAGTTCATAGCTGATATTCAGCGCTGCGATAAAGACTAACTGCTCAGTATTTGTGACTCTAGTGCGAACTTTCAGATCTTGCAACCGCTGATTCAGATCCTCCGCGGCCTGATTCAGAGCATCTCTCTGTTCAGGCGGGCAATTCACTCGCAGTGAACGGCCAAAAATTTGGATATCGACGGGTTGTGCAGACATGCCACCTTCCTGCTGTTTGACTGCGCTCTGCCTTCACACCCGAGTCCTGGCTGCGAAGGGGCGTCACTATAGCCACCCTGGTGAGAGGATTCAAGCTCTTTGCTATACCTTAAATCATTCTAAGTGCATGCAAAGGCATGTAACGTGAAGCATGACGGGTATATCACCAGGGTCCAAAGTGGTAGCATACCATGAATATTCTCCCCAACGACGACGAATGCGCATGTCTATACAGAACGAAATACCTGGTTACAACGATGTCGGCCAGTTACTCAATCAGCAAGGTGTTGGCCTGATTCCTGCGGAAATGCACGGGCTTATCGCGGGGATGCTTTGTGGCGGCAACAATGACAGCTCCTGGCAGCCGCTGTTGCATGACCTGACCAACGAAGGGCTGGCATTTGGCCATGAGCTCGCACAGGCGCTGCGCAACATGCATGCGGCGACCAGCGACTCACTGGAAGATGACGGTTTCCTGTTCCAGCTTTACCTGCCTACCGGCGAAGACGTCAGCGTGTTTGATCGTGCCGATGCGCTGGCTGGCTGGGTCAACCACTTCCTGCTGGGCCTTGGCGTAACGCAGCCGAAACTCGACAAAGTCACCGGCGAAACCGGTGAAGCGATTGACGATCTGCGCAACATCGCCTTGCTCGGTTACGATGAAGACGAAGATCAGGAAGAGCTGGAGATGTCGCTCGAAGAGATCATCGAATACGTACGCGTTGCGGCGCTGCTGTGTCATGACACATTTACCCGCCCGCAGCCGACAGCACCGGAAGTGCGTAAGCCAACCCTGCATTAATTTATCTTTCTCAAAGGAGGTGTCATGACACAGCTTGAGTATCTCCGTCGCCGTCAGGCGTTGCTGGCGCAGATGGCCCCAGCGAGCGCGGCGCTTATCTTCGCGGCGCCGGAAGCAACCCGCAGTGCCGATAGTGAATATCCGTATCGTCAGAACAGCGATTTCTGGTATTTCACCGGTTTTAATGAACCGGAAGCGGTGCTGGTGCTGATTAAAAGTGATGACACCCATAACCACAGCGTCCTGTTTAACCGGATCCGCGATAAAACGGCGGAGATCTGGTTTGGTCGTCGTCTGGGCCAGGAGGCTGCGCCAGAAAAGCTGGGCGTGGATCGCGCGCTGGCGTTTCCGGAAATAGGCAAACATCTTTATCAGTTGCTCAACGGGCTGGACGTGGTCTATCACGCCCAGGGCGAATATCCGTATGCCGATGAGATTGTCTTTGCCGCGCTGGAAAAATTACGCAAAGGCTCTCGCCAGAATCTCACCGCGCCGGCCTCCGTGACCGACTGGCGGCCCATCGTGCACGAAATGCGTCTGTTCAAATCCGCCGAAGAAATTGAGGTGATGCGTCGCGCCGGGGAAATCTCCGCGCTGGCACATACGCGCGCCATGCAAACCTGTAAGCCTGGGATGTTTGAGTACCAGCTTGAAGGCGAAATTCAGCACGAGTTTAACCGTCACGGTGCCCGTTTCCCGTCCTATAACACCATCGTCGGGGCCGGGGAGAATGGCTGCATTTTGCATTACACCGAAAACGAAAGCGTGATGCGTGATGGCGAGCTGGTGCTGATCGACGCGGGTTGCGAATACATGGGCTACGCCGGCGATATCACCCGCACTTTCCCGGTGAATGGCAAATTTACCCCTGCACAGCGCGCCGTGTATGACATTGTTCTTGAATCACTCGAAACGGCCCTGCGCCTGTTCCGCCCTGGCACCTCGATTCAGGAAGTGAATGCGGAGGTGGTGCGGATTATGGTCACCGGACTGGTGAAACTGGGCATTCTCAAGGGTGAAATTGACACCCTGGTTGCCGAGAACGCGCATCGTGCCTTCTTTATGCATGGCCTGAGCCACTGGTTGGGGCTGGATGTCCATGATGTTGGCGTCTATGGACAGGATCGTTCTCGTATCCTTGAGCCAGGTATGGTGCTGACCATCGAACCGGGTCTCTATATCGCCCCCGATGCGGATGTACCCGAAGCCTACCGGGGCATTGGTATCCGCGTGGAAGATGACATCGTGATCACTGAAAACGGTAATGAGAACCTCACCGCCAGCGTCGTTAAAAAGGCCGACGACATTGAGGCGCTGATGGCCTCGGCGCAGTGCTCATGAGTGTGATTATTGTTGGTGGTGGTATGGCGGGCGCGACGCTCGCACTGTCGATTTCCCATTTTACCGGCGGTCGCCTTCCTGTTCACCTTATTGAAGCGACAGAACCGAGTTCTCAGGACCATCCAGGCTTTGATGCGCGTGCTATCGCACTGGCGGCGGGCACCTGCCAGCAGCTCGCGCGGGTGGGCATCTGGTCGCATATCGCCGAGAAAGCCACACCGATTACCACCGTCCATGTCAGCGATCGCGGTCATGCCGGCTTCGTGACGCTGGATGCCGATGATTATCGCGTTGATGCACTCGGCCAGGTGGTGGAACTGCATGATGTCGGTAACCGCCTTTTCGTCCTGCTGAAAAAAGCGCCCGGCGTCACGCTGCATTGTCCTGCACGGGTGAGCTTTTTCTCCCGGGATGAAGACCGCGTGGCGGTTGCGCTGGAAAGTGGTGAGACGATCAACGGCACCCTGCTGGTCGCCGCCGACGGTTCCCGCTCTGCGCTGGGGGCGCAGTGTGGCATCAGCTGGCAACAGGCGCCTTATCAGCAGGTGGCGGTGATTGCCAACGTCACCACTTCGGTGGCGCATCAGGGGCGCGCGTTTGAGCGTTTTACCGCTCACGGCCCGCTGGCGATGTTGCCGATGTCGCACGGACGTTGCTCGCTGGTGTGGTGTCACCCGCTCGAAAAACGCGAGCAAATCCTGAGTTGGAGCGACGAGACGTTCTGCCATGAACTACAAAAAGCCTTTGGCTGGCGGCTGGGACGAATCGTACATGCCGGAACGCGTAATGCCTATCCGCTTTCTTTGTCGACCGCTTCCTCACCCATTTCGCATCGTACCGTGCTGGTTGGAAACGCCGCGCAAACGCTGCACCCGATTGCCGGGCAGGGCTTTAACCTGGGGATGCGTGATGTGATGAGCCTCGCCGAAACGCTGGCCGATGCCTGGGCCGCGCAGAAAGATGTCGGTGGCTATGGCGTGCTGACGCACTATCGCAATCGCCGTCATGATGATAAGTGCGCCACGATTGGCGTGACGGACGGCTTAGTACACCTTTTTGCTAATCGCTGGGCACCGCTGGTTGTCGGACGTAACGTCGGTTTGATGGCAATGGAATTATTTACCCCAGCGCGTGATGCGCTGGCGCAGCGTACCCTGGGCTGGGTGGCGCGTTAATATCTGCGGCAGGCTATTTTATTTGCCATTTTGATCCTGGGCAGTGCTCAAACTGGCTGCAACAATTACGCCTGCTGAGTCGGGCTTCTGGAGTTATTTGTGCAAAGTGTTGATGTGGCGATTGTAGGCGGTGGCATGGTGGGACTGGCGCTGGCCTGCGGATTACAGGGAAGCGGGCTGCGAGTGGCGGTGCTGGAACAGCATGAGCCCGTCCCCTTGAAAGCGGATGCCCCTGCACAACTGCGTGTTTCGGCGATCAACGCCGCCAGCGAAAAACTGCTGACGCGCCTGGGCGTCTGGTCATCGATTATTGCCCATCGCGCAAGCTGCTATCACGGCATGGAAGTGTGGGATAAAGACAGTTTCGGCCGGATTGCTTTTGACGATCAGAGCATGGGTTATAGCAACCTCGGCTATATTATTGAAAACACCGTCATTCATCAGGCGCTGTGGAATAAAGCCCGCCAGTGTTCGGACGTTTCCATCCTTGCACCGGCGGAATTGCAGCAGGTGGCCTGGGGGGAAAACGAAGCCTTTCTGACCCTGAAAGACGGCGGCATGCTGACCGCCCGCCTGGTCGTCGGGGCCGATGGGGCCAACTCCTGGCTGCGCAATAAAGCCGATATTCCGCTCACCTTCTGGGACTATAACCACCATGCGCTGGTCGCGACCATCCGTACCGATGAACCGCATCAGGCCATCGCGCGGCAGGTTTTCCACGATGAAAGCATCCTCGCGTTCTTGCCGCTGTCTGACCCGCATCTGTGTTCTATCGTCTGGTCGCTGCCGCCTGAGCTGGCGGTACAAATGCAGCAGGCAAGTGAAGAGGATTTCAATCGGGCGCTATGTATCGCGTTTGATAACCGCCTGAGTCTGTGCCGTGTAGAGAGCGAGCGGCAGGTGTATCCATTGACCGGACGCTACGCGCGCCATTTTGCCGGACATCGTCTGGCGCTGATGGGCGATGCGGCGCATACTATCCACCCGCTGGCCGGGCAGGGCGTGAATCTGGGCTTTATGGATGCCGCCGAACTGGTAACCGAACTTAAGCGTCTGCACAGCCAGGGCAAAGATATCGGGCAGCATATGTACCTGCGCCGCTATGAACGCAGCCGTAAACACAGCACTGCGCTGATGCTGGCGGGGATGCAGGGATTCCGGGAATTGTTTTCCGGCACCCACCCGGCGAAAAAGCTGTTTCGCGACATTGGCCTGAAGCTGGCGGATACGTTACCAGGGGTAAAACCTCAGTTGCTGCGTCAGGCGATGGGGCTGAATGACCTTCCGGAGTGGTTGCGTTAACTGCGTCACACTTTCCCTTCCCCCTGGCGGGAAGGGAGTCCTTCCCTCATTTGAAAAATTCTAATTTCACGCCATTTTTCAGATTAGTTTTTCTCATCCATCGTTTTTTTACTGTCGGGAAAATTATCTCTTTTGCGGTGGGAAATATTGCTGATTGCGATAAGTTCCGCGTATCGATGATGCTTTATGCGCCATTCTACGCTTAAACCCAGTTTAATGTTCTGTAGGTCTTTTTGCGAAAAATGGTCATAAGCTAATGTGATGACCCATTTTCTCTTATGGTTAAGAGCCGCTTTCGGTGATAAGTTCAGGCGAAAGTGAACGTTTGCGTCGGCGACCGGGATCGGTGTCGGCGTCTTGTCATGCGGGGAATTTTTCGCCGCTGAAAACGTGAAAGCCCCGCTTATTCGACGAGGAAAAGATGGCTCAGCAGACTCCTTTGTATGAACAACACACGCTGTGCGGCGCACGCATGGTGGATTTCCATGGCTGGATGATGCCGCTGCATTACGGCTCGCAAATTGATGAGCACCACGCGGTGCGTTCCGATGCGGGCATGTTCGATGTGTCGCACATGACGATTGTCGATTTACGCGGCAGCCGTACCCGGGAATTCTTGCGCTACCTGCTGGCAAATGACGTAGCGAAGCTTACCAAACCGGGCAAAGCGCTATACACCGGAATGCTCAATGCGTCCGGCGGTGTTATTGATGACCTGATCGTCTACTACTTCACCGAAGATTTCTTCCGCCTCGTTGTAAATTCCGCCACCCGCGAAAAAGACCTCTCCTGGATCACCCAACACGCAGAACCTTTTGCCATCGAGATCACCGTCCGTGACGACCTGTCGTTGATTGCGGTTCAGGGGGCGAATGCGCAGGCCAAAGCCGCGACTCTTTTCACTGACGAACAGCGTCAGGCGGTAGAAGGGATGAAGCCGTTCTTTGGCGTTGAATCCGGTGACCTGTTTATCGCCACTACCGGCTATACCGGCGAAGCGGGTTATGAAATTGCGCTGCCGAACGAACAGGCTGCGGATTTCTGGCAGAAGCTGGTGCAGGCGGGCGTTAAGCCTTGCGGTCTGGGCGCGCGCGATACGCTGCGTCTTGAAGCGGGCATGAACTTGTACGGTCAGGAGATGGACGAGGGCGTTTCACCGCTTGCGGCCAATATGGGCTGGACCATCGCATGGGAACCAGCAGACCGTGATTTTATTGGTCGTGAGGCGCTCGAATTACAGCGCGAGAAAGGCACCGAGCAGCTGGTCGGCCTGATCATGACAGAGAAGGGCGTACTGCGTAACGAATTGCCGGTGCGATTCACCGACGCGCACGGTAACGCAAAAGAAGGCGTGATCACCAGCGGCACTTTCTCGCCAACGCTGGGCTACAGTATTGCACTGGCGCGTGTGCCTGCGGGCATTGGCGACACGGCGATCGTCCAGATCCGCAACCGTGAAATGCCTGTAAAAGTCACCAAACCTATTTTTGTTCGTGCGGGTAAAGCCGTCGCGTAACCCATTATTTATCTGGAGAAAATTTAATGAGCAATGTACCGGGCGATCTGAAATACAGCAAAGAACACGAGTGGCTGCGTAAAGAAGCGGACGGCACCTACACCGTGGGTATCACTGAGCACGCGCAAGAGCTGCTGGGTGACATGGTGTTTGTTGACCTGCCGGAAGTGGGCCTGGTCGTGTCTGCGGGTGACGACTGCGCCGTGGCGGAGTCGGTTAAAGCCGCTTCCGATATTTATGCGCCGATCGGCGGTGAAATCGTTGCCGTCAACGATTCGCTGGGCGAAGAGCCGGAGCTGGTGAACAGCGAGCCGTACGGCGAAGGCTGGATTTTTAAAATCAAAGCCTGTGACGAAGCGGAAGTTGCCGCACTGCTGGATGCGACTGCCTATGCAGCGCTGTTAGAAGACGAGTAAATACGCGTCATCCTTCACGTTGCAGGCTCGTTGGCTTCGTCGCTCACCCCAGTCACTTACTTTTGTAAGCTTCTGGGGATTCGCTACCTCGCCGCCTTCCTGCAACGCGAATGATTTAGCGTATTCAGGCAAGAAATCACGATTTCCAAATTGATTCACCGCACGTTTCAGGAACCATCGCTCATGACACAGACTTTAAGCCAGCTTGAAAACCGTGGCGCTTTCATTGAACGTCACATTGGGCCGGATGCTCAGCAACAGCAGGAGATGCTGAACACGGTTGGCGCGGATTCGCTAAACGCACTGATCGCGCAGATCGTGCCGAAAGATATCCAGCTCGCCACGCCGCCGCAGGTGGGTGAAGCCACAACCGAATACGCCGCGCTGGCGGAGCTGAAAGCGATTGCCGGTCGCAACAAGCGCTTTAAGTCTTACATTGGCATGGGTTACACCGCCGTGCAGTTACCGCCCGTTATCCTGCGCAACATGCTGGAAAATCCAGGCTGGTACACCGCCTATACACCGTATCAGCCGGAAGTCTCGCAAGGTCGTCTCGAAGCGCTGCTGAACTTCCAGCAGGTGACGCTGGATCTGACCGGGCTGGATATCGCCTCGGCATCGCTGCTCGATGAAGCCACCGCCGCCGCCGAAGCGATGGCGATGGCAAAGCGCGTCAGCAAACTGAAAAACGCCAACCGCTTCTTTGTCGCCGCCGACATTCACCCGCAAACGCTGGATGTGGTGCGCACCCGTGCCGAAACCTTTGGTTTTGACATGATCGTGGATGATGCCAGCAAAGTGCTGGATCACCAGGATGTGTTCGGCGTGCTGTTGCAGCAGGTAGGCACCACCGGCGAAGTGCACGACTACAGCGCACTGATTAGCGAACTGAAAGCCCGCAAGATTGTGGTCAGCGTGGCGGCCGATTTTATGGCGCTGGTGCTGTTGACCGCACCAGGCAAACAGGGCGCAGACATTGTCTTCGGTTCTGCTCAGCGCTTTGGCGTGCCGATGGGCTACGGCGGCCCGCATGCGGCATTCTTTGCCGCGAAAGATGAATTCAAACGCTCAATGCCGGGACGCATTATCGGTGTCTCCAAAGACGCGGCCGGCAATATCGCACTGCGCATGGCGATGCAGACCCGCGAGCAGCATATCCGTCGCGAAAAAGCGAACTCCAACATCTGTACTTCGCAGGTACTGCTGGCCAACATCGCCAGCCTGTACGCGGTGTCTCACGGTCCGGTTGGCCTGAAACGTATTGCCAGCCGTATCCATCGTCTGGCCGATATTCTGGCAACCGGCCTACAGCAAAAAGGGCTTAAGCTGCGTCACGACCACTACTTCGATACCCTGTGTGTGGAAGTGGCCGACAAAGCCGCCATGCTGGCGCGCGCAGAAGCCGCTGAAATCAACCTGCGCAGCGACATTCTGAATGCCGTGGGTATCACCCTGGATGAAACCACCACCCGCGAAGATGTGCAGAAACTCTTTGCCGTGGTGCTGGGCGACGCGCACGGGCTGGACATCGACGCGCTGGATAAAGACGTGGCGCTCGACAGCCGTTCTGTGCCTGCTGCGATGCTGCGCGATGATGCGATCCTGAGCCACCCGGTTTTCAATCGCTATCACAGCGAAACTGAGATGATGCGTTACATGCACTCTCTGGAACGCAAAGATCTGGCGCTGAATCAGGCTATGATCCCGCTGGGTTCCTGCACCATGAAACTGAACGCTGCAGCGGAAATGATCCCGATCACCTGGCCAGAGTTTTCCGAGCTGCACCCGTTCTGCCCGGCGGATCAAGCCGAAGGCTACCACCATATGATCAACCAGCTGTCCGACTGGCTGGTGAAACTGACCGGTTATGATGCCCTGTGTATGCAGCCGAACTCTGGTGCACAGGGCGAATACGCCGGCCTACTGGCGATTCGCCACTATCATGAGAGCCGCAGCGAAGGCCATCGTGATATCTGCCTGATCCCAAGCTCAGCGCACGGGACCAACCCGGCGTCTGCCCAGATGGCGGGCATGCAGGTGGTGGTGGTGGCCTGTGATAAGAACGGCAACATCGATCTGGCGAATCTGCGGGCGAAAGCGGAACAACACGCGGCAAACCTCTCCTGCATCATGGTGACCTACCCGTCCACTCACGGCGTCTACGAAGAGACTATCCGTGAAGTGTGCGAAATCGTGCACCAGTTCGGCGGCCAGGTTTATCTCGATGGCGCGAACATGAACGCCCAGGTGGGCATCACCTCTCCGGGCTTTATCGGCGCGGACGTATCGCACCTCAACCTGCATAAAACCTTCTGCATTCCGCACGGCGGTGGCGGCCCGGGTATGGGGCCTATCGGCGTGAAAGCGCATCTGGCACCGTTTGTTCCGGGCCACAGTGTGGTGCAGATTGAAGGCATGCTGACCCGTCAGGGCGCGGTGTCCGCAGCCCCGTTTGGTAGCGCGTCGATCCTGCCGATCAGCTGGATGTACATCCGCATGATGGGAGCCGAAGGGCTGAAACAGGCGAGCCAGGTGGCGATTCTGAATGCCAACTACATCGCCAGCCGCCTGAAAGATGCCTTCCCGGTGCTGTATACCGGCCGCGACGGTCGCGTGGCGCATGAATGTATTCTCGACATTCGTCCGCTGAAAGAAGAGACCGGCATCAGCGAGCTGGATATCGCTAAGCGCCTGATTGACTACGGTTTCCATGCCCCGACCATGTCCTTCCCGGTAGCAGGCACGCTGATGGTTGAGCCGACAGAGTCCGAAAGCAAAGCCGAACTGGATCGCTTTATTGACGCGATGCTGGCCATTCGTGGCGAAATCAACCGCGTAAAAGAAGGCGAGTGGACGCTGACAGATAACCCGCTGGTGAATGCACCGCACATCCAGAATGAGCTGATGGCAGAGTGGCCGCACGGTTACACCCGCGAGCAGGCCGTGTTCCCGGCTGGTGTGGCGAACAAATACTGGCCGACGGTGAAGCGTCTTGATGACGTTTACGGTGACCGTAACCTGTTCTGCTCCTGCGTGCCGATGAGCGAATACCAGTAATTAGCGCTACGCTTCTACAGGCCGGGTGAACGTTCGCGTTGCCCGGCCTTTTTATTGGAGGAATACAGATTGGCAATTGCACTGGTCACTGGCGGTAGCCGGGGAATAGGTAAGGCGACGGCGCTGCTGCTGGGCGCGGAAGGGTATACGGTCGCGGTGAATTATCAGCACAATGCGCAGGCCGCACTGTCGGTGGTGGAAACCATCATCGCGGCGGGCGGCAAGGCGTTTGCGGTACAGGCGGATATTAGCGAAGAAGCGCAGGTTGTGGCGATGTTCGCGCGTATTGATGAGGCGAGTGAACCGCTGACCGCACTGGTGAATAACGCCGGGATTTTGTTTACCCAGAGTCGGGTTGAAGCCATGACTGCAGAGCGTATTAATCAGGTGCTGCGTACCAACGTGACGGGGACCTTCCTCTGCTGTCGGGAAGCAATTAAACGCATGGCGCTCCCCCATGATGGAAAGGGTGGGGCGATCGTCAATGTTTCTTCGGCCGGTGCGCGGCTGGGCTCGCCTGGCGAGTATGTTGATTATGCGGCGTCGAAAGGGGCGATGGATACGCTGACCACGGGCTTGTCAGTGGAAGTCGCGGCGCAGGGGATTCGGGTTAACAGCGTTCGACCAGGGTTTATCTATACCGAAATGCATGCATCTGGCGGTGAACCCGGGCGAGTCGAGCGGGTGAAATCGATGCTGCCGATGCAGCGTGGCGGTCAGCCGGAAGAGGTGGCGCAGGCGATTGTCTGGCTGCTGAGCGATAAGGCGTCTTATGTGACCGGGAGCTTTATCGAGTTGGCGGGCGGGAAGTAAGCGACTGCCCCTCACCTCGCCCCTCTCCCCAAAGGGGCGAGGGGGCAAACCCGATTGAGCCAGTATTACAGACGCACCGGAAAGTCCCTTCTCCCCTATGGGGAGAAGGTTAGGATGAGGGGAATCCCTGTTAGAGACCCTGTACACGATTCTGTGTAAATGCCTTTTCTCAGAAGTGACCGTCCAGGCGGTCACCGAACTCGATAATAAA
>NZ_CBFFRL010000063.1:0-25161 GCF_965644215.1 Phytobacter sp. V69 | reverse complement strand
ACGGCCTCATTTCTCGCTGCCGTCCAGATCAGATGCATCGCTCTCTGGGCTAAAATCTTGTGACGACACTATCTAGCATCTGACCTGAAACGGTAGAAGCGCAAGCTTCTACCTGTAAGGAACACACCATGAAAAATGCCCTGTACGCCGGTGTTAATGCCGCCGCATTAACCTCGTTTAACGATGACCTTACCCTCAGCTACGACAAGACGATTGCCCATTGTCATTACCTCTTAAGCAACGGCTGTAACAGCCTGGCCGTGCTGGGCACAACCTCAGAGACGCAATCGTTGAGTCTGGCCGAAAGAGAAACCTTGCTGGAAAAGCTGGTGGAAAGCGGTATCGCCCCGCAAAAAATGCTCCCGGGCGCCGGAGCCTGTGATATCCCTTCTGTCGTGAAGATGTCCCGCCACGCGGCGAAACTGGGCTGTCCGGGCGTGCTGGTACTGCCGCCGTTTTACTACAAAAGTCCGAGCGAAGACGGACTGTTCGATTTTTACAGCGCGCTTGCCGATCAACTGGGCGACGAGGTGAAGCTCTATTTCTACCATTTCCCGCAGCAGACCTCGGTTCCGCTGACGCTGCGCCTGATTGAACGATTGCTGCACCGTTATCCAACGGTGTTTAAAGGCATTAAAGACAGCAGCGCGGATTACGACAACACGCTGGCCCTGATAAACCATTTCTCCGCCGAAGGCTTTGAGGTCTATTCCGGTGCCGATGCGACCTTTGCTCAGGTGGTGAAAGCGGGTGCGGCGGGCTGTATCACCGCAACCACGAATATTGCGTCGCCGTTGACCGCCTTTATCTACAAAAACTATGACAATGCGGACGGTCTGGAAGCGCAGTCCACGTTGGCGCGCCTGCGTAAAATTGTGGCGATGGGTGACACCATTCCGGCGGTGAAAGCTATTCTTGCCCACAAGAGCAATGACGCCAGCTGGGAGAATATTCGCCCGCCGCTGCGTGCGCTTTCTGAGGATGTTAAACGCGATCTGATTACGGCTTATCGCCCGCTGTTCGCCCAATAACCCCTTGTGTCTGGAGAGTAGCAATGGAAATTTCAGGCAAAAAAACCAACGTGCGTTACATGATGCTGGTTTTTATGGGCGTGGCGATGCTGGTCAACTTTATCGACCGGGCAACATTATCGGTCGCCGCTCCAATCATGAGCAAAGAGCTGGGGTTTAGCGCCGCCGACATGGGCTGGGCGTTTTCCGCCTTCGGCTGGTCTTATATGATCTGCCAGATCCCGGGCGGCGTGCTGCTCGACAAGTTTGGCTCACGCATGGTGTACGGCGTGGCGATGGTCGTCTGGTCGGTGTTCACCTTCCTGCAGGGCAGCGTGTACCTGTCCCCGTCCGCGTTTGTCATGCTGTTTGTCTTCCGCCTGCTGATGGGCGCGGCAGAGGCCCCGGCAACTCCGGCGAGCAGCCGTCTGTCGGTACAGTGGTTCCCGGATAAGGAACGTGGCTTCGCCACATCTATTTATCAAACGGCACCCTATGTCGCGCTGGGGGTGTTTACACCGGTGCTTTCATGGGTGATCACACAGCTTAGCTGGCACTACGTGTTCTTTAGCGCAGGCGTACTGGGGGTTATTTTCGGTGCGTTCTGGCTGGCCTTTGTGCGCGATCCGGTGAAGCATAAGTCGATCAACAAAGCGGAACTGGACTACATCCGCGACGGCGGCGGCATCCCGGAACTGGGGTCTAAAGCCCGCGCCGCACAGCCTCCGGTGACCTGGGCTCAGGTGAAGTGGATGTGTGCTAACCGCATGATGATCGGCGTATATATTGGTCAGTTCTGTCTGACCTCGATCACCTGGTTCTTCTTTACCTGGTTCCCGACCTATCTGTATCAGGATAAGGGAATGTCGATAATCAAAGTGGGGCTGGTGGCGGCGATCCCTGCTATCGCCGGGTTTGTCGGTGGCATTGTTGGCGGGATGCTATCGGACTATCTGCTGCGTAAGGGCTACAGCCTGACGTTCTCCCGTAAGCTGCCGATCGTGCTGGGGATGTTGCTCTCATGCTCCATCATCGTGGCGAACTATACCAACTCGATCCCGGTCGTGATTTTTGTGATGAGCCTGTCTTTCTTCTCGAAAGGCTTTGGCAACCTGGGCTGGTGCGTATTGAGCGATACCTCGCCGAAAGAGGTTCTGGGCCTGGCGGGCGGTATCTTCAATACCTTCGGCAATATCGCGGGGGTTCTAACGCCGCTGGTGATTGGCTTTATCATCCAGGCAACAGGATCATTTGACTGGGCGATTATCTATGTTGGCTCGATGGGGATTATCGGCGTGATCGCTTATCTGTTTATCGTGGGCAAGCTGGAACGCATGACGCTGGCACCGGCAGATACCGCGCCAGGGAGCGAACCGATGCCGCATCAGTCCTGATGCGTTCTGCTCTTTGATTTCTCCCGATGCAGCCATGTTATTCACTGACATGGCTGTTTTCGTTACGCTTATTGCACCGGTGCGTTAAACAATCACCACGTCTTTACCCATCTTGTTCAGCGCCGCTTTGTCCTTCTCGCTGATGCCTTCGTCGGTAATCACGCAGTTGATTTTGTCCATCGGCAATACCTGGTTAAACCCGCGGCGATTGAATTTGCTGGCGTCCAGTACGGCCACCACTTTGTGTGCCGCTGCAGCCATCACGCCGCTAATGGAATACCCTTCATTGAAAGTGGTGATGCCGTTGGTGGTGTCGATGCCGTCTGCGCCGACAAACATAAGGTCGGCGCAAATGCCCTGCAAAGAGCGCTCCGCAATGGTGCCGTGCATCGAATGGGTTTTGTGGCGCACCGTGCCGCCGCAGACCACCAGCGTGATGTCTTTGTTGTCGGAGAGGGTAAACGCAGCAGGAAGGCTATTGGTGATGACGGTGATGTTGGCCTTTTTTACCAGCGCCTCTGCAATCAGCATCGTGGTACTTCCGCTATCCAGAATAACTGTCATTCCTTCTTCAATCATGCCGGTTGCCGCCTGGGCGATCCGCTTTTTCGGATCGCTGGCAAGCTTATAGCGGTCTTCCAGCGTTACTTCCTGATTGTCGCTTTCCATCATATGCGTGCCCGGTTTGGCGGCACCACCGTGAAAACGGGTCACCAGACCTTTTTCTTCCAGTAAACGCAGGTCGGCGCGAATCGTCACTTCTGAAATACCAAAGGTATTCGAAAGATCGATAACCAGTACGCTTCCCTGGGCGTTAACCAGATCGACGATTTTGTTCCTTCGTTCAAATGAGTTCATGTTGATTTGCCTGAGAATTAACTCTGGATAGTGTAATCGAAGGATTGTGAAAGTTGAACGCTAACTTTCGAAAGTAAATGTGAGCCAGCTCAGGTTGCTGGCTCCTGCACTTAATCCAGCTGCAGCAGTATTTTTCCCTGCATCGGCGCGCCGTTTAACGCCTGAACTGCCTGGGCATAGCTCTCTGGTCCACCACGATGGGCGATAAGGGGTTCCAGCGTAAGGCGTTTTTCGCTCAACAGACGGGTGGCGGTCACCCATTCTTCTCCTGGCCACGGGCCGGAATAGTTCATCCAACTGCCCAGAATCGTCAACTCCTTACGCAGTATTTGCCCGAAGACGGTGGCAGTCAGCGTCAGGTCATGATGCAACGTGCCAACCAGTGCCAACTGGGCACGCGGACCGGCAATCTCGATCGCCAGCGATACGGTTTGCGGAGCGCCGGCGGTCTCCAGAACAAGCTGGTCAAAGCTATTGTCGGTCAGGTTTTCGAGGATTTGCGCGGCACTCAGTTCGCGGCTGTTAAAGGTGTGCGTCGCTCCGAGGCTTTTTGCCAGCGCTAATTTATCCGGGTTGATATCAATTGCCGTTACGCTTTTCGCCCCCAGTGCCAGCGCACACTGCATGGCCAGCAGACCAATCGTCCCGGCACCGACAATTACCACGTTTTTATCGGCACATCCGCCCGCCAGATGAAATGCGTGCAGACCGACCGTAATGGGTTCGATAAAGGCGCCGTCCTCAATGGCCATTTTTTCTGGCAGGCGAATCAGGTTTGCCCGTCTGACCACCACGTACTCCGCATTGCCGCCGTCGCTTCGTGATCCGACAAACTGGTAGCGTTTGCACAAAGAAAAGTACTGTTTGCGGCATTCCGGGCAATCAAAGCAGGGAAGGAGCGGCACGCAGGCTACAGCGTCGCCCGTCGCGAGGTCGGTCACGCTTTTCCCCATTTCTTCGATATAGCCGCTGAATTCATGCCCCAGGGTAATAGGGTAAAAATGGGCTCCTTTTGCGAAAATACGCGGGATATCAGAACCGCATAACCCGGAACTGACCACTCTGACTTTGACGTCATCGTCATGCTGTAACTGAGGTTCAGGACGTTCTTCAACGCAGACGTTCCCCTCAGCGTGAATAACCACTGATTTCATAACACTCTCCAGGAATGAAAAGGGGAGCGATTGCTCCCCCCAATATCAAGATGTGACGTGCGTTTGTTGCGTCGAGGCGGCGGCTTTTTCCGCGGCCGTGAAATTGCGCGCTCTGCGCCAGGTGAGCAGAACACCAGCGAGATAAATCACGCCAATGACGGTGAAGCCAACGATGTTCTGCCAGGTGAAGAGCTGGATGAGCAGCCAGGTGATCGGGGAGCCGCCCTGGTCCATTGAAGCGACCATGCCTCCGGCTTTCAGCGCACCTGCATTGGCGGCAAGCTGCGTATGGAAGCCGATAGTTTGGGTGGCAATCCACAGGGTGATGCCCATGATAATGACCCCGGAGATCAGCGTGCGGAACAGGTTACCCTGGTGCACGGCAACCGCCATCGCGACAAAGAAACCGATCGTTGCCAGGTCGCCGAACGGCAGTACCTTATTACCCGGTACCAGCACCGCGATCAGGATCGTGAGCGGGATGAAGATCAGGCTGGCAGAGACCACCGAGGTGTGGCCCAGCAGCAGCGCCGGATCGAGGCCAATCAGGAACTCCTGGCTGCCAAATTTCGCCTGCAGGCGTTTGCGTGCATGTTTCGCAATCGGCGTCAGGCCATCCATGATGGGCTTAATTACGCGTGGCATCAGCAGCATAACGGCGGCTGTTTTGACGGCTAACTGCAACACGCCTTTGGTGTCGTAGCCTGCCAGCAGGCCGATCACAATCCCCATAACGAAGCCGACGGTCACCGGCTCACCAAAGGGGCCGAAGCGTTTCTGGATATCATCCGCACTAAAGTGAACGCGGTTGAGTCCTGGGATCTTCTCTATGATCGTGTCGACCAGTACGGCAATCGGGCCGAGGTAAGCCGAGCTGCCGTGTGGAATGGCGATGCCCTCAAGACCGAAGAAATCACGGGTATCCTTCGCAAACCAGTCCCCCAGTTTGTAGACGAAGGCGGCATGCACGACGACACCCAAAATCCCGATCCAGTAAGAACCCGTTGCGATATGCAGCATCGCGCCGGTAAAGGTCATGTGCCAGATATTCCAGATATCGACGTTCACCACGCGGGTCATACGGGTGGCCAGCATCAGCACGTTAACGGCAATCGCCACGGGAATGGCAATCAGCGCAATCTGCGAGGCCCAGGTCATCGGGGATGAGCCCGGCCAGCCGACATCGATAACATGCAGATTAATTTGGAACTGTTCTGCCATGGCTTTTGCCGCCGGGCCGATCGAGTCCAGCATCAGGCCAATGACCAGCCCGATACCGACAAAACCAATCCCGATATGCAGACCGGATTTAAAGCAGTCCCCGAGCTTCATCCCCAATAATTTTGAGAAGATGATGATCACCACCGGCAGCATGACGGTAGGACCTAAGTCGAGGATGTAGCGCATGATTTCGCTAAAGCTAAGCATGACGTCACCCCACAAGAATGGTCAGGATTTTTTGCTGGAGTGCCTCAATGCCGACACCGGAGATGAACGGCATACCGTGGACCACCGGAATGTCGCCGAAGGTACGGTCTACTTTTGCCGTTGTGCAGATAAGATCGACGCCATCCATATAGGTTTCGATCTCATTGACCCTGCATTGCACCAGCTCGACGCTGATGTTATTCGCTTCGCAGAGTTCTTTGATCTCTTCTGCCGCCATTGTAGAGGTGGCGACCGCGCCGCCACAGGCGACGATGACTTTACGTTTCATAGGGTACTCCTTTTATTATCAGTATGTTATGAAGCCTGTTCGCAACTCTCAGGCTCAAGGATCGTTTCCCGAAAAAGCGTTGCCAGGCGATCGGAAGGCGTATTCATCAACGACTCCAGCGCGTTCGGGTTTTGTAGCTCACCAAAAAGGCGGCGCAGGAGCTTAAGCTGTGCCGCAGGGTTCTCAACAATCAGCGCGATGATCAGCGAAACCGCAATCTCGCCGTCATCATCAGCCTGTTGAAAATTCACCGGTTTATCCGGCCGGATAAGATAGATAGCCGCTGACTTTGCATGAATCGCCTCGCAGTGCGGGATTGCTACAGCATGCTGTTCCAGCGCGATCCCGGTGGGGTAATTCGCTTCACGTTCCAGCAATGCCGCAGGGTAAGAATCATGTACGACGCCTTTCGCCAGCATCTCTTCGCCTATATGTGCCAGCACCTGCTGGCACGAGCTAAATTCAATTCCGGTTCGGACAAAAAGTTGACTCATACATTCTCCAGAAATCAGGCTGCTTCTTCGGCGCATCCGTAACGGTAGGCGCGTAATACATCCTGTATTTTGTCATTGATAAGATTCTGCGGCGTCGCGACGATCTCGTTGTGCAATAGACGTTCAAACTGAACGGGCATGTACTGGCTGATTAGCCCCAGCGGCAGCGTAATGGCGCTCAGATTAGCAATAAGTTTCTCTACGCTCTGGCGAATACGCGGATGCGGCCAGTAGTAGCGAATGCGGTCGGACAGGCTGAAATGGATGTCCACCATCGCCTGGCTCCATGTCGGGTGATAATACTTTTTCCAGTAGCCCGGCTCGTTGAGCATCACCTCGTCAATCACTTCCTGAACGCGGCTGCGATTTTCCGGTGCAATCAGTTCATTTTCCATTTGTGCCAGAGCAAAAATGGCTTCACGCAGGGCGAAGGTGAGGGCCGGGCCGACTTTGAGGATGGCAAAGTGATCGCGTACCAGCGCACGATAAGCCTGACGGGACTGATAGTCTGTCGAGTGGGCTTCGTACACCATCGGCGTCTGGCGGATCCAGGCGGAGAGCGCCTCGGCTTCGTGAGGTTGATAGTGAATAATCTGAGTGTGATCAAACTCGACGCCCGGTTGCACTACAATGCCGACAACGCGGGTCATCGCCTCATCCAGCCCAAGTGCATGAAAAGCGACCCGGTGGGCTTCAAGCGTGTTGGCGGCGTCTTCAACGCGGGTCACGTGAACCGTATCAATGCTGCTTGCTTCGCCGCCAGGAACCGGGACTTCGGTGCCGATCACGTAGGTAAGCGATTTTTTCAGCTCATCGCTGGCGGTTTCTTCTGCGGCCTGGCACAGGCGTGCTGCGCGCTCGGCGACAACTTTCGGATCCAATGGGACAGGATCGTCTGCGCAGGACATTGATGCATCAAGGTGGATCTTCGTGAAGCCGGCAGCAACATAGGCCTTGATGAGGTCGACGGATTTTTCCATTGCTGCTTCTGCGGTCTCGTTCTGCCAGCAGTTAGGTCCGAGATGATCGCCGCCTAAAATTAACCTTTCCAGTGGGAACCCCACCTCTTTCGCAATAGTAAAAACAAAATCCCGAAAATCAGCCGGTTTCATCCCGGTGTAGCCGCCAAACTGGTTCACCTGGTTTGATGTCGCTTCAATCAGTACTTTTTTATCGCTATGGGCATCAAAGCGAAGTGCCGCTTCAATTACCATTGGGTGCGCTGAGCAGACTGAGCAGATTCCGAGATGTTCCCCTGCCTTATGGCGGGCAATAATATCTTTCACTTTATCCTCCGGGTTATTTCTGAATTCTTTCAATAATTAGTCAACTGCTTTCACAATTTTCCTTCGCAACCGCAGTCGGCGATCACTTTACGTACCACCTCTTTCATGGCGGCTTTCGCGGGCACCATGTAGTGCCGCGGATCGCTGGCGTCCGGATGTGAAGCGAGGTATGACTTGAGCGCGCCCGAGAAGGCGATTTTCAATTCTGTCGCGACGTTGACTTTACAAATACCCAGGCTGATGGCGCGGCGAATGTCATCCCCAGGCAAACCTGATGCGCCGTGCAGTACCAGCGGGACATTCACACGCTGGCGAATCTCTTCGAGGCGGCCAAAATCGAGTTTGGGGTCGGCGGTATACAGGCCATGGGCGGTTCCGATCGCGACGGCCAGCGAATCGATGCCCGTTTGCTGTACGAATTCAAAGGCTTGGTCTGGGTTGGTATAAAGGGCATCCTTGCCATCTACGACAAGATCGTCCTCCTGCCCGCCCAGACGCCCCAGTTCCGCTTCAACGCTAACGTCATAGCGATGGCAATAGTCGATGACCTTTTTCACCAGCTCAACGTTGGCGGCAAAAGGATGGTGGGAGCCGTCTATCATGACGGAGCGCACGCCAGTTAGAACTTTTCTTTCTATATCAGCAAGTTGTTCGTGATGATCGAGATGTATCGCCAGCGGTTGATTAAAGGTTTTCGCCAGATCGCCAGCGATGGCGACAATGTTGCCTGTACCGGCATAGCTGAATGTACCAGGCGTGCCTGCAACGATCAGAGGAGAACGTAGTTCTGCGGCGGTCTCGATCACCACCTGCAACGTTTCAAGATTGTGGATATTGAATGCCGGGACGGCGTAGCCTTTTTGTTGCGCTTTGTTAAGCATCGCTTTCGTCGAAATGATGTACATCCTGCCTCCGAAACCTTTCGTTTATTTTCTTCGAAAGAATATATAGGGTATCGTAACGTTTTTTTGTGAGTTAAGTCAGAAAAATGAAAGATACGAAAGTGAAAGGAGGTTTTCGAAAGTGGCGGGGGGGGTAGAGAAGTGGCAAAACAAAGAACAAGAAAAGGACAAAAGAAGAGCAAAAAAAAGCATGGCCTAAGCCATGCTAATAATACGATGAGATTTTTATAATGATGAATCAAGTCACCGGAGCCGGGTTGAACACAGCCAGTTGGTTGTGCAGACCCCATTGATCCGAGAAGGTTTTCTTACGGCCGCTTGCGACATCCAGAATGAAGTGGAACAGTTTCCAGCCCACATCCTCGATAGTCTCGTCGCCCGTTGCGATAGTCCCTGCGTTGATATCCATCAGGTCGAACCAACGGTTTGCCAGTTCAGTACGGGTCGCCATCTTGATAACCGGCACGGCCATCAGACCGTACGGTGTACCGCGACCGGTGGTGAAGACCTGCACGGTGATACCGGAAGCCACCTGCTGCGTACCACAGACGAAGTCGCTCGCTGGCGTGGCTGCGTAAATCAGACCACGTTTGGTCGGACGCTGGCCCGGAGAGAGCACTTCAACAATGGCGCTTTTGCCGGATTTGGCGATAGAGCCGAGGGCTTTTTCCACCACGTTAGCCAGGCCGCCTTTTTTGTTCCCCGGAGACGGGTTAGCGCTGCGGTCAGTTTTACCCATGTCCAGGTAGTTATCGTACCAGGCCATTTCTTCGAGCAGGCGTTTGCCTACTTCTTCGGTTTCTGCACGCGGTGTCAGCAGGTGGATAGCATCACGTACTTCGGTCACTTCGGAGAACATGACGGTCGCACCACAGCGTACGAACAGGTCGGATGCATAACCGACTGCCGGGTTCGCGGTTACACCGGAGAACGCATCGCTACCACCACACTGGGTGCCAACAACCAGTTCAGACGCCGGGCAGGTTTCGCGTTTACGTTCGTTCAGTTTTGCCAGGTGACGTTCTGCCACTTGCAGAATGTCGTCAACCATTGAGCGGAAGCCAACATGGTGCTCATCCTGCAGACGGACGATGCTCGCGCTGTCTACCGGAATGGCTTTCACATCTTCGGTACCCTGCAGCAGACGTTCTGGCTGCAGTTTTTCACAGCCCAGACCGATCACCATCACTTCGCCACCGAAGTTCGGGTTCAGCGAAATGTTGTGGATGGTACGGATAGGCACCACGGCTGCCGGTGCGTTGATCGCTACGCCACAGCCGTACAGGTGGTTCAGACCGACCACGCCATCGACGTTCGGGTATTTCGGCAGCAGGTCGCGTTCAATAATTTTCACGACATAGTCAACCACGCCCGCCACGCAGTGCACACTGGTGGTGATGCCGAGGAGATTTTTGGTACCAACGCTGCCATCGGCGTTGCGGTAGCCTTCAAAGGTGTAACCTTCGAGCGGCGGCAACGGCTCAGGCACTTTTGTCGCCAGCGGAAGGGTGTTCAGCGGCGGTGCTTTCGGTAATTCAACGGTGGATTCATCAATCCAGCTGCCGCGCGCAATATCACGCACCGCATAGCCGATGACTTCACCGTAACGAACGATTTCACCGTGATGAGGAATATCTACCAACGCAACTTTATGGCCTTGCGGGATATGCTCGATTAACTCGAGACCATCCGGAAAACGGGTGCCCGCTTTTAATCCATTGTCATTGACGATGATAGCGACATTGTCGGTGTCGTGTACTTTAATATAAAACGCCGTAGGCGACTGCTGTCTAATTTCAATGTCGGCCATTGTCAAGTAATCTCCAGCTAACTATACGATGCATTACTCAAAAAAAGAAAGAGGGGACGTTCTGTAATTATCAGAAAATTAAAACCTCGTTTGATGAAATAATAATGTCAGGAGTTTGAATATTAAAGTGTGATCTAAATCACTTATTTTCGTGATTAGCCGCCCTGTAAGGATGGGAATTGCCAGATCTGTGCATCAGCGCCCAGGCATGTGTGCATATGCTCAAAATATTCTTTTAAACCCACGTCAGAATTGAGCATCACTCCAGTGCGTGGCCAGTTGGCGGTGATTATACTGAGCGGTAATAAAATACAAACATGCCATTACCTGATATTACGCTTCGAAAGCTTATTTTAATAAGTCGGGTAAGTTACACATTAAAAAAATTATATTTGTAAAATTAAGCCGTGCCCGAGGAAAAACATATGTCTGTACAAAATTCAATTGAAGTAAAAAGGGGAATACCAACCCGATATTTAATTCTGCTGATTATCTTTATTGTAACAGCAATTAACTATGCGGACCGTGCGACGCTCTCCATTGCGGGAACGGAAGTGGCCAAAGAGCTGCAGCTTGACTCGGTATCAATGGGTTACATCTTCTCTGCGTTTGGCTGGGCCTACCTGCTGATGCAGATTCCGGGCGGTTGGTTACTTGACCGTTTTGGTTCGAAAAAAGTTTACACCTATAGCCTGTTTTTCTGGTCGCTCTTTACCTTCATGCAAGGTTTTGTCGACATATTCCCGATAGCATGGGCCGGTATCTCCATGTTTATCATGCGCTTTATGCTGGGCTTCTCCGAAGCACCGTCCTTCCCGGCCAATGCCCGTATCGTGGCGGCCTGGTTCCCGGCAAAAGAGCGCGGTACCGCTTCGGCGATTTTTAACGCGGCGCAGTATTTTTCGCTCGCACTGTTCTCACCACTGCTGGGTTATCTGACCTTTGCCTGGGGCTGGGAGCACGTGTTTACCGTGATGGGTGGTCTGGGCTTCGTACTGACCGCAATTTGGGTTAAGTACATGCATAACCCGACTGACCATCCGCGTATGAGTCGTGAAGAACTGGATTACATCTCTGCCAATGGTGCAGTGGTGGATATGGACCACAAGAAAGCCGACGATGGCCAAAAAGGTCCGAAACTGGATTACATCAAGCAGCTGTTATCCAGTCGTATGATGCTCGGCGTGTTCTTTGGTCAGTACTTCCTGAACACAATTACATGGTTCTTCCTGACCTGGTTCCCGATTTACCTGGTACAGGACAAGGGCATGTCGATTTTGAAAGTGGGTTTTGTCGCGTCCATCCCGGCCCTGTGTGGCTTTGGTGGTGGGGTGTTGGGCGGTCTGTTCTCTGACTACCTGATCAAACGTGGTTGCACCCTGACCATGGCGCGTAAACTCCCAATCGTACTGGGGATGTTGTTGGCTTCCAGCATCATTCTGTGTAACTACACCGACAACACCGTGCTGGTTATCGCATTGATGGCACTGGCGTTCTTCGGTAAAGGTTTCGGCGCGTTGGGCTGGCCGGTTATCTCCGATGTCGCACCGAAAGAAATTGTTGGTCTGTGCGGCGGCGTGTTTAACGTGTTTGGTAATGTGGCATCGATCGTGACCCCGCTGGTGATTGGGTACATGGTCAAAGAGTTGCATTCGTTCAATGGGGCGCTGATCTTTGTTGGCTGCTCGGCCCTGATGATGATGGTGTGCTACCTGTTTGTGGTAGGCGACATCAAACGTATGGAATTGAAAAAGTAAGCAACGGCTTAAAAAATTAAGGTGCAAAAGATGAGTAACGATATCTTCCCGAACAAATTTAAAGCTGCACTGGCGGCGAATCAGGTTCAGATCGGTTGTTGGTCGGCGCTGGGTAGTCATATCAGCACTGAGGTTCTGGGTCTGGCAGGTTTTGACTGGTTGCTGCTGGACGGTGAACACGCCCCGAATGACGTGCTCTCTTTTGTACCGCAGTTGATGGCGCTGAAAGGCAGTGCCAGCGCACCGGTGGTACGTATCCCGACGAACGATCCGATTGTGATCAAACGTCTGCTGGATATTGGTTTCTACAACTTCCTCGTACCGTTCGTTGAAACGGCAGAAGAAGCCGCGAATGCGGTTGCTGCAACCCGTTATCCGCCAGAAGGTATCCGCGGCGTGTCTGTTTCTCACCGCGCCAACATGTTCGGTACCGTGCCGGATTACTTCGCGCAGTCGAACAAAAATATCACCATCATCGTGCAGATCGAATCTCAGGAAGGCGTGGATAACCTCGACGCTATCCTCGAAACCGACGGCGTTGACGGCGTATTCGTCGGCCCGAGCGACCTGGCGGCAACCCTGGGTTACATCGGTAATGCGGCGCATCCGGAAGTTCAGCGCACCATTCAACACATTTTTGCTCGTGCGAAAGCTCACGGCAAACCGAGCGGTATCCTGGCACCTGTTGAAGCAGATGCTCGCCGTTATCTGGAATGGGGTGCGACCGTTGTTGCTGTCGGCAGCGACCTGGGCGTGTTCCGTGCGGGTACGCAGAGACTGGCAGACACCTTTAAAAAATAATCACACCACCATTGGATAAAGAGAGAGACGCAATTATGACGATGAAAGTTGGTTTCATTGGCCTGGGCATCATGGGTAAACCAATGAGTAAAAACCTCATTAAAGCAGGTTACTCACTGGTGGTCTCCGACCGCAATAAAGACGTCGTTGCCGAGCTGATTGCCGCGGGTGCTGAAGCTGCCGATAGCGCAAAAGCCATTGCAGAACAGTGTGATGTGATCATCACCATGCTGCCAAATTCCCCGCACGTGAAAGAAGTTGCGCTGGGCGAAGGCGGCATCATCGAAGGTGCTAAAGCGGGTACTGTTCTGATCGACATGAGCTCCATCGCTCCGCTGGCCAGCCGTGAAATCAGCGAAGGCCTGAAAGCAAAAGGCATCGAAATGCTGGACGCACCGGTAAGCGGCGGCGAACCGAAAGCTATCGACGGCACTCTGTCCGTGATGGTTGGCGGTGACAAAGCGCTGTTCGACAAATACTACGATCTGCTCAAAGCCATGGCGGGTTCCGTTGTTCACACCGGCGATATCGGTGCCGGTAACGTCACCAAACTGGCTAACCAGGTCATCGTGGCACTGAACATCGCTGCCATGTCCGAAGCACTGTCTCTGGCAACCAAAGCGGGCGTTAACCCGGAGCTGGTGTTCCAGGCAATTCGTGGTGGTCTGGCTGGTAGCACCGTGCTGGAAGCAAAAGCACCGATGGTTCTGGGTCGCAACTTCAAACCGGGTTTCCGTATCGATCTGCACATCAAAGACCTGGCTAACGCCCTGGATACCTCTCATGGCGTAGGTGCGCAGCTGCCGCTGACTGCCGCAGTCATGGAAATGATGCAGGCGCTGCGTGCTGATGGCCACGGTAGTGACGACCACAGCGCCCTTGCGTGCTACTACGAAAAACTGGCGAAAGTAGAAATCTCTCGCTAATAAGAAGGGCGCGGGACCGCGCCCTGAATTTCTTATGCATCAACACCTTGCAGGTAAAACACACGGCGACGTGTGTGGCCTGTGGGGTGAAATGAATGCCTTGCGCGGCAATGTCAGGCTAATCAACTATGAAAATCGTAATCGCCCCAGACTCTTATAAAGAAAGCCTTTCTGCTACAGAAGTAGCTCAGGCGATAGAAAAAGGATTTCGGGAAATTTTTCCTGATGCTCAATACGTTTCAGTTCCGGTCGCAGACGGCGGTGAGGGAACGGTTGAAGCCATGATTGCCGCCACAAAAGGTACGCAGCACTCAGCTTGTGTCACCGGTCCATTAGGTGAAGAAGTCAATGCATGTTGGGGTATGTCCGGCGACGGTAAAACAGCCTTTATCGAAATGGCAGCCGCCAGCGGTCTGGCACTTGTGCCCCCTGAATTACGAAACCCTCTAATCACCACTTCGCGCGGCACCGGGGAACTTATTTTGCATGCGCTGGAACATGGGGCAAAAAACATTATTATCGGCATCGGCGGCAGCGCGACCAATGACGGCGGGGCGGGTATGGTACAGGCGCTTGGCGCAAAACTGTGCGATGCCAACGGCACCGAAATCGGTAACGGCGGCGGCAGTCTGATAAGCCTGAACGCAATTGATATATCCGGGCTTGATCCGCGTCTGAGCGATTGTGCTATCCGCGTGGCGTGTGACGTGACCAATCCGCTGACGGGTGAAAAAGGTGCATCGCGTATCTTTGGACCACAAAAAGGCGCGACGGAAGAGTTGATTGTTGAGCTGGACCGTAACCTCGGCCACTACGCCGACGTGATTAAAAAATCACTGCATGTCGATGTGAAAAACGTACCGGGTTCCGGTGCGGCGGGCGGTATGGGTGCTGCGCTGATGGCATTCCTCGGCGCGGAATTGCGTAGCGGTATTGAAATCGTCACCCAGGCGTTGAATCTGGAAGAGCATATCCACGATTGTACGCTGGTGGTCACCGGCGAAGGTCGTATCGACAGCCAGAGTATCCACGGTAAAGTGCCGGTGGGCGTGGCAAACGTGGCGAAAAAATACCACAAGCCGGTGATTGGTATTGCCGGGAGTCTGACGCGCGATGTGGGCGTTGTGCACCAGTATGGTATCGACGCGGTATTCAGCGTTCTGACCAGCATTGGTACGCTGGAAGAGGCGTTTCGCGGTGCATTTGACAATATTTATCGTGCTTCTCGCAACATTGCGGCCACCTTACAGGTTGGCATGTCTACTGAGGGGTGACATCGACGCGCAAACCCTCTATACTGCGCGCCGAAGCTGACCAGACAGTCGCCGCTTCGTCGTCGTCCTCCTTCGGGGGAGACGGGCGGAGGGGAGGAAAGTCCGGGCTCCATAGGGCAGGGTGCCAGGTAACGCCTGGGGGGTGTAACAGCCCACGACCAGTGCAACAGAGAGCAAACCGCCGATGGCCCACGCAAGTGGGATCAGGTAAGGGTGAAAGGGTGCGGTAAGAGCGCACCGCGCGGCTGGTAACAGTCCGTGGCACGGTAAACTCCACCCGGAGCAAGGCCAAATAGGGGTTCACAAGGTACGGCCCGTACTGAACCCGGGTAGGCTGCTTGAGCCAGTGAGCGATTGCTGGCCTAGATGAATGACTGTCCAACGACAGAACCCGGCTTATCGGTCAGTTTCGATCTTTTCAGGTAAAAACCCGCTTCGGCGGGTTTTTGCTTTTCTGAGCCGCCTAAAAATTTGCACGATCTTTCCCCTCTCCCCGGTGGCACTGCGTTTACCGGGGCTACGGCCTGCCTGACGCGGCCGAAGATTTGCACCGTCTTCCCCTTCGCCCCTTTGGGGAGAGGGCCGGAGTGAGAGGAAACCGCCCGCACACTCCCATTTCCGGTAGCTACCGGCAACCCGCCGTTGCATCTCGCGCTAACAATGCTCTACTGAGTGCTGGAAAACACACACAGGACGCATCGAACGTGAGCTCACACCCAATACGGCAAATCATCGAAGCCTGCGACAAGGCAATCACCGAGAAAGATTACGACGCCCTGATGACCTATTACGCAGAAGACGCTGCGCTGGTCATTAAGCCCGGGATGATTGCCAAAGGGAAAGAGAACATCCGCAAAGCCTTTATTGCCATCGCGGACTATTTCCAGGGAAGCCTGGTGGTAGAACAAGGGGAGATGCAGGTTGTTGAAGGTGCCGACAACGCGCTGGTTATTATGGAAACCCGGCTGCGCTACCCGGATGGACAAGGCGGGACGGTTGAAACCACCCGTCGCGCAACCTATGTTTTTCGCCTCACGCCGGACAGCGGTTGGCTGTGTACGGTCGATAACTCTTACGGCACTTCGCTGCTTGATGGCGAACCTGCCTGAGACGACGTCAGCCGGTAGCCATCGGACTATCCGACTGACATGCTGGCTTAGATACCAATAGGCTGATAGCCCTGCCATTCCGGCTTAAAATGCGTCCCGGTGTTGTCTGGCGTCAGATGAAGATACAGATCGCCGACCTTTTCCAGCAGCAGGCAGTCATCCACCTCTTTCAGGTTATCTTTGTGCTGCTGTGATGCGCCGATGAGCAACGAGGCGAGCCCTTTCGCTTTCGCCTCTGCCACATCACTGGCGACGAACAGATCAAAAGCATGCAGTTCTGCCAGGGTATCCGGGTGATAGGCGCCCGCATTTACAAAATAGAGTCGTGGAGAGGATGCCTGCGGCTTCTCGGGCTTGAGTTCGATGCGATATCCATCGGCCCAGCAGATACGCGCATAGCCATCGATATGGATTTTATCTTTATCCCCATACCAGACTTCCCGGAGTGTCGGCCAGGCATCTTGCGGCTCGCGGGCCGCGACAAACTGGATATCGTGCACTTCGATGTTGGACTTACCCGCATTCCCGCCAATATAGAACATATACAGATACATCACTCGCTCCTTCTTTTATCTTTGTAAACGCAGCATATTTCAGCATCGCTGTATATTTTTGTATATAGCGATATGTGCAAACGACGAATAAGAGGGGGGGATGTGCAGGATAGATAAACCCCGGCATATGCCAGGGTTATCGTTACGCGGCTTCGTCTTCTTCTGCCAGACGGACTTGTGCGTCAGCAACGATGGCTTCGAGTTCGGTTAACATCTCGTCATAACCGAATGCAGATGCTGTCTTCTCAAAGGCAGGTTGCTGGGATGCAACGCTCTCTGGCGCGCTCTCTTTTTTAACGCTTTTTTTGCTCACTGACCTACTCCGTAAAACTCACGTACTTACACTGGTAAATCTATCAGTAAAGCGCGTAACGGCGTGTCGGCGACTAACGTTATGTTAGCCTCATCACGAATAAAAGCACCGTCACCGCAGGTCAGCGCTTCCCGCGACTCGCACGGCATCACCGCGTGCACCGTACCGTGAATCGACTGCAGATAGGCGCGAGGCCCATGCAGTTGAAACGTCAGCTCTTCACCTTTTTCCAGCTCGATATGATGCAACCACACTTGCTGGCGTAATTGCAGGCTGTCCTGGCTGCCGTCCGGAGACGCCAGAAGCTGGCGAGCCTGATCGGCAATTGTCACCTTCTGCACCGCCGGATTTTCACGTTCCGGGCAGGCATCCAGCCACAACTGCATACGTGTCAGTGGCTTATCTTTGCTCAGGTTATGTTCGCTATAGCTAATACCTGGCTGAGTCGCAATGAGCAACGCTTCGCCCGCTTTCGCCTGAATATGGTTACCTTCGCTGTCGCGGTATTCGGCTTCGCCGTCCAGAATCAGGTTCAGAATGTCGACTTTCGGGTAGGTACGCGGCTGGAACGAGGCTCCAGGCGCCAGCACTTCCTGGTTTAACACGCGCAGGGAGGCATAGCCCAAAAGTTTCGGGTCAAAGTAATGTCCAAAGGAAAAGGTGTAGCGGGCCTGCAGCCAGCCGAAGTCCGCTTGTCCACATTGTTTGGCTGTTCTGGTAGTAATCATAGTTCTTGACCTCTCTTTACACTAAATCAATGGTAAAGGTATGGACGCTGCATTGTTAGCCAGATATTCTGCCCGGTATGTTCAAATTTCCTGAATGAGAACAATAATGGCGAAAGAAAGGGCACTGACGCTGGAAGCGTTACGCGTCATGGACGCAATTGACCGTCGTGGTAGCTTCGCTGCCGCGGCGGATGAACTGGGGCGCGTACCCTCTGCACTCAGTTACACCATGCAGAAACTGGAAGAAGAACTGGACGTTGTTCTGTTTGACCGCTCAGGCCATAGAACGAAGTTTACTAATGTGGGGCGTATGCTGCTGGAGCGAGGGCGTGTTCTGCTCGAAGCGGCTGACAAACTGACCACCGATGCCGAAGCGCTGGCGCGGGGTTGGGAAACGCACCTTACGCTGGTCACCGAAGCGCTGGTGCCAACGCCGGAGCTTTTTCCGCTTATCGATAAACTGGCGGTGAAAGCCAACACGCAACTCTCGATCATCACCGAAGTTCTGGCAGGGGCCTGGGAGCGGCTGGAGCAGGGGCGTGCGGACATTGTGATTGCGCCGGATATGCATTTCCGCTCTTCGTCGGAAATCAACTCCCGCAAGCTGTATAAGGTTCTGAACGTCTATGTTGCGGCACCTGACCATCCGATTCACCACGAACCGGAACCGCTGTCTGAGGTTACGCGCGTGAAATATCGCGGTGTGGCTGTTGCGGATACCGCGCGAGAGCGTCCTGTGCTGACGGTACAGCTGCTGGACAAACAGCCGCGTCTGACGGTCAGTACGATTGAAGATAAGCGTCAGGCATTGCTGGCGGGTCTGGGCGTGGCGACCATGCCGTATCCGTTGGTTGAACAGGATATCGCAGAAGGGCGTTTACGGGTGGTCAGCCCGGAATACACCAGTGAAGTGGATATCATCATGGCCTGGCGTCGTGACAGCATGGGCGAAGCGAAAGCCTGGTGTCTGCGCGAAATTCCCAAACTCTTCTCCGGTAAGTAATCCTCCCGGTAGCACCCTTTAAGGAAACGCTTTTGGCTCCGGCCCGAAGCGGTTTTCTTCGGGGGTGCTGCGTTGGCTCCAGAAGGCCAACAGCATCAACCAACCCAGAACGGGAATACACCATAGCCACAGCCATTTGGCTGTGCGATCGGTATCGTGTAAGCGACGTGACTGAACGGCAAGGGACGGCAGGAAAACCAGCGCCACGTAGATCAGGCTTAGCAGGCCAATACCGCCGGTGCGCCAGCCCAGGATTTTATCGACCACGATGAGTACGCCAGAGAGGATGATGTTGACCAGCGTAAACATCCAGAACTCCCGGCGATGCGCGCGGCCGCGGAAGAGGACGTAGTTGCTCAGCACTTTGAAATACCAGTCCATTCTCTACCTCGAAAGACGTTCAATTCGTTGTTTTCTCAGCGATCAATGTAAGAATAGACGGCAAAAAAAGAATGCGTGGAATATTTTCGGGCGCAGTGGCTGCGCCCGAAGAGGTTACGCGAAGCGGGTATCGCGACCGTGAGGTTCACTAAGATTTTGCTACGGGCCGATGGAGATAATCCCGGTCGGGTTGATGGTTTTATGGCTGCGATAGTAGTGGGTCCGGATATGGTCAAAATTGACCGTTTCCGCGATGCCCGGCAGCTGATAGATATCGCGCAGGAAACCGTACAGATTGAGATAGTCGCTAATACGGTTCTTGTCGCACTTAAAGTGGGTCACGTACACCGGATCGAAACGGATCAGCGTTGTCCACAGGCGAATGTCCGCTTCGGTTAAGCGATCGCCCGTCAGGTAACGATGCTGCCCCAGAATTTGTTCCAGTCGGGCAAGGGATTCAAAGACCTTTTCCACGGCTTCATCGTAAGCCTGCTGGCTGGTGGCGAAACCGGCTTTGTAGACCCCGTTATTGACGTTGTCGTAGATCCAGCTGTTCAGCTCGTCAATCTGCGCACGCAGTTCGGACGGGTAATAGTCACCGGCACGCGCGCCCTGCGCATCAAACGCCGTATTGAACATGCGAATAATTTCAGCCGATTCATTGCTGACAATAGTGTGGTTCTTCTTGTCCCACAGAACCGGGACGGTCACACGCCCGGTGTAGTGCGGGTCGGCATGCAGATAAAGCTGGTAGAGAAATTCGTGCTGATAGAGCGAGTCGCCTGTTGCTGCTGGAAACGCATCGTCAAAGGTCCAGCCGTTTTCCAGCATCAGTGGGTTCACCACGGAAACCGGTAAAAAGTCTTCCAGGCCTTTTAGCGTGCGCATGATCAGCGTGCGATGTGCCCAGGGACAGGCGAGAGAAACATAAAGGTGGTATCTGTCTTTTTCCGCTGCGAAGCCGCCTTCGCCGGATGGGCTTGGCGCGCCATCGGCGGTAAGCCAGTTACGAAATGCTGAAACTGAACGCTGGAATCGTCCACCGGTTGATTTGGTGTCATACCAGACGCCGTCAATAAGTTGTCCCACGATGCATCCTCCTTTAGATGGCAAAAGCGAGGAGATATCTCCTCGCTTTCTGTCTATTCATTCAGTATAGAGCGCTTACCACTTTTTATTCAGTACGCGGTCAATACTGAACGCGCCCGGACCGGTGATCCCCAGCAGCAGGAAGCCGCCAGCGATGGTCAGGTTTTTCATGAACATCAGAGAATTCACGCCTTCCGCAAAGTTGCTGTGGAAGATAAATGCGGTCAGCAGCGTGAAGCCTGCGGTAATCAGTGCGGTGGTGCGGGTCAGGAAACCGAACAGAATCGCCAGACCGCCGCCGAACTCAAGCAGGATAACCAGCGGCAGCATAAAGCCCGGGACGCCCATGGCTTCCATGTACTGCTGCGTGCCAGCGTAACCGGTGATTTTTCCCCAGCCAGCGGTAATGAACAGGATTGGCATCAGGATACGTGCGACCAGTACACCAACATCTTCTAATTTTTTCATCTTTCTCTCCAGGGAACCACAATGTCTTAATAAGGGAAAATTTCGGCAATTATGGGCGCTTGCCGCATGTTTGCTGTCGATGGAGAGGATATTAAACGGGGAGTGAAAGGATTGTTAGCAAGGAAAACTGTCGAAATTTTTCAAAGATACTGAAGGAGTTAGCAAAAAGGCAGAATCGCCCCGGTCAGCATGATGCCGCCGGGGAGGAGACTAACGCTGCTGATCGAGCGTGGATCGCACCAGACGCCAGACGCTCCACAGGCCCAGCCCACGTTTCGCCCAGCGGATCAGCAGGCTGGGATGACGTACCGACCAGACCGCCATCACGCTGCTGCCAACCAGCGCCCAGAAGCGCAGGCTGAGAAGGGTATTCCAGCCGCGATCGTACACACCGGTGGTTTCCAGCCAGTCGCGACGCGCGGCGGTTAAATCCAGCCGTTGCTGCTGAATTTGGCTGAGCAGCAAGGCTTTGCGCTTGAGACGCTCAGCTTTGTGGCTCATGGTTTATCCTCATCCAATAGCTGGCGGTCATTGGCCAGCTCCTGGCGCGTGTGGCGCAAAATGGTGGACTGGCGGGCTTTGCGCAGCGTCCAGATACCGCCAATCAACGCCAGTACCAGTAGCGCCACGGTTGTGGCGATCATGGCGTCGAGTCGGTATTGCGGATCGATGGCCCAGATAATCAGCACCATCAAACTCATCAGGCCGAACGCGGCGAACAGCATGGTCAAGCCTAACATCATGAGCAACTGGAAGAGGTTTGCTTTTTCCTCTTCCAGCTCGACCACGGCCAGCCGGAGCCGTGTTTCCACCATTTCAACCATGATGGAAACAATGCGCTGCCCAATACCCAGTACGCTTTTGCCCGGTCCTTGCGCGTGTCGTGAATCCGTCATAATCAGCGACGCGACAGAAGCACGCCCAGCACGACGCCAATCGCCGCGCCAATGCCCACGCTGGCCCATGGGTTTTCACGCACATATTCGTCGGTTTTTGCCGCCGCTTCACGGGTCTGACGAGCAATGGCATCGCTCGTTTCGCCCAGGCGATAGCGGCTTTCCTGCAAGGCTTTTTCGGCTTTGCTACGCAGTTTGCTCAACTCTTCTTTTGATTTGTCGCCGGACGTACTCAGCACTTCCTCAAGGGTATCCGCCAGGGATTTCAATTCAGCGCGCAGGTGCTCTGTATTTGCCTCTTTAGACATAGTTTTCTCCAGGTGAGTGAGTGTTAACTTCCATCAAAATCAGTAGTCACGCGCTTCCAGTGCCTTGAGCTCGCTCTCGGCCTCTTTTAGCTTGTGCTCACGTTTGCTTATTTTGTCCGCATCGCCTTTTTGCTTCGCTTTGGCTAAATCTTCGCGACGCTCGGCGACCTCGTCTCTCTGTTTGGCGATTTTGCTCTGGTGTTCCGCACGCAATTTGCTGTCGGAACAGGTGGTGCGAACCTCATGCAGCGCCTTTTTGAGCCCATCAACCCGGTTCTGGTTGTTGTGCTTTTCGGCATAGCCGATTTCACGCGTAATCTCCTGCTCTTTCTCCTGACAGGGAGAGGCCTGGGAAATCGCGCTTACAGATACCAGGGTTAGCGCCAGTGCGATGCGGTATTTCATAGTCGAAACCTTCCTTTGTTGGCTGGCGAAAATAGTACTCGCCAGCATCCAGTGACATAACGTGGACTTTGGTTCCATTAACTCAAGCATAGAACGTTAACGGCGAAAGCACCAAAGTAGGTGAAAAGATTCAGAATCCTGGAAGATTAACCGAATCGATGGGTGGTATCGCGTAAACGCGTCAACCAGGCAGACGTCTGGCTTTCATCATCCTGCAACGCAACGATATAGCCGTGGGGGAGTGTTCTATCCAGCACTTCCTTTGCTGCAGCGCTCTGAGCGCTGGACTCAAATTTGATTAACAGCGTGTCGTTAAGCGGCGTAATGCTTTTAAAATGGATCCCGTTCGCGTCCAGATGGTGCCAGATGGAAAAGCCATCCGGCACGCTCGTGTTTTGCGCAATAGGGCGAATCGCCAGTGTAGATTCGCGGTTTTGCAGTGTCACCCAACCAAAAAACAGCACGCTGAACAGCGCCATCGCGGCGACGCTCATAAACAACCAGCGCAGGAAGGGACGTTGCGATTCCATTATTGACCCCGATTACCGTATTTTTTCTTCCACAGCACCACCAGTGTGCCAACGAGGCCAATCACCAGTAAAGCAACGGGAAGCAACATCAAACAAGACATCAACGCGTCTTCGTATTTACGAAACACCGGCGTTATACCCAGTAAATAACCCAGCGTCGTCAGAATCAGCACCCATAGCAAACCGCTCATCCAGTTGAAAAACTGGAAGCGAGCGTTACTAAGACCCGAGATTCCGGCAATAGTTGGTAACAGGGTGCGAACAAATGCAATAAAACGCCCAATCAGCAGCGCCGAGAGGCCGTGTTTATGAAAAAGGTGGTGCGAACGTTGATGATAATGCGCCGGAAGATGCGATAACCAGTTTTGCACTATTCGCGTATTCCCCAGCCAGCGTCCCTGGATATAGCTCAGCCAGCAGCCCAGACTTGCCGCCGCCGTCAGTAAGGCAACCGTGGGCAGATAACCCATCGCCCCTTTTGCTATCAGCACACCAACCAGCACCAACAGACTGTCGCCCGGGAGGAAAGCGGCCGGAAGCAGGCCATTCTCGAGAAATAAGATGATAAACAACACAAAGTAAAGCATGCCGATCATGGATGGGTTCGCCAGCGTTTCGAAGTCCTGGCTCCAGAGGGCATGAAGTAATTCGCTTAAAAGTTCCATTCAGTGTTCCTGGTACATCGGTTTACGGCACGTCGATTACCTGTAAAACAGCACGGCGACATTATTGATAGAGACATTATGGTCGCTCGTGGCGCATTCAGCAGCCTGACTATCCGGTAACAACGCTGTGAGCAAGCGCTAACTCACGCAGTGGCAAAGTGCGTCCAATTGTAACAAATACCGAAGTTCTGCGGCAGAGAAATTACGCTTTGTCAGAAAATGATTTTGCTTGTCGAAAGGAGGGGTGGCGAGGGTATTTACAAAGGCTGACACTCTATACTTTTTACTGACCCTAAGAGCGACCAGGCGCATCGGAACGGTGCGCCTGAATAAAGAGTCGTTATTTCACGCCATTCGCTGCGGTGTCGAGATGAACCACCGGATTATCAGCAAACATGTAGCGGTCGGCATTGAACTCGAAATCATCGCTGGTTTCGTTAAACAGCATCTGTTTGGTGTTTTCCAGATGTTGCCACATCGCCACTTTGGCCGCATGCGGGTCTTTGCGAATCAGTGCCTTGAGAATCTGGTCGTGATCGTCGCACCAGTTATCCACGGTGCGCAAATCGATATGGTCGTGCAGTTTTTTCCAGTACGGGTTGTGAACACGCTGGGTCCACATTTTTTCAACGATTGCCGCCAGCGCGCTGTTTTGCGTCGCCAGTGCAACCTGCACATGGAATTGTAAATCCCATTCGGAATCGCGGAAGCACTTCTCTTTGCGCGCGTTATCCTGGATTTCCATCAGTTTCATGATGTCCTGCTTGGTCACCTGGGTCGCGGCAAATTCAGCAATGTTACTTTCAATCAACTGACGCGCCTGCAGCAGTTCAAACGGGCCGTAATTGGCAAATTCCAGCGATTCGTCAGGGGCTTGGGTATGACGAGGCTGGTTCGAAATCACATGGATGCCTGAACCTTTACGGACTTCAACATAGCCTTCAACTTCCAGCATGATGATCGCTTCACGAACCACGGTCCGGCTGACGCTTTTTTCGTCTGCAATAAAGCGTTCAGCGGGAAGTTTGTCACCCACAAGATAGACACCCTGCTCGATCCGGCTTTTCAGCTCGGCAGCAAGTTGCTGGTACAAACGACGTGATTCAGTGATTTCCATATGCGCTCCAGGCAAGATAAGGCATTAGTAGATTTGTTATACCACTTTTACGCCATTCTCACCACAACAAGGCACGAAAAAGCCGCCCGAAATGGTGGGCGGCTTTTGAGAAACAACAGTACAAATTAGCGCGTTTACTAGATAGTGTCGTCACAAGATTTTAGCCCAGAGAGCGATGCATCTGATCTGGACGGCAGCGAGAAATGAGGCCG
>NZ_CBFFRL010000062.1:0-25392 GCF_965644215.1 Phytobacter sp. V69 | reverse complement strand
CGTAGCGAGCCATAGTTCAATATGTTGTTGAAAAAGACAGTTACTATAACTCAGGTGATTAAGGGACACAGCCTAGCCAGCGATTCGGCGAAGGATTTGCCAAGGCCACGCGAACCGCCGGTCACAACGGCATTTTTCCCTGACAAATCAAATACGTTATTTTTCATTCTTGCATCCTCGTAGGTACTTTTTTAATGGGTAAGATGAATTAAGAAAATTGGTACATAACCTTAATGACGTCGCCACCGGTGCGGCAGATCTCAAATCCGTCTTGTGCTTTTTCTGGTGGGTAAACGGTAATCAGGCGCTCATAAGGAAAACCTGACTGAATCAAGTTGATAGCGGTATCGAAGTCGCGTTTTACGTAAACGCGGGTGCCAACGATAGTCAGCTCTTTGAACTCGATATCCAGCAGGGCAACTTCTGCGGGCTTTTTATAAGAGCCGACAATTTCGATAGTGCCCTGGACGCGCACGACTTTAGTCAGCAACGCGGCAACCAAAGGATGAGCGGCACAGTCAAAGGCGATATCGGCTCCTTTGCCGTCGGTCAGCGCCAGTACGCGTTCAACGACGTTCTCTTCGGCCGGGTTAATGCCGATAAACCCTGCTTCTTTTGCCAGCCCAAGGCGGTAGGGGTTGGTTACCACGACGATAACCTGTTTGGCCCCGCAGGTTGCCGCTACGCTTGCAACACAAAAACCAATGGTGCCGGTACCGAAAACCACAATGCTGTCGCCCGCGTTCATTTTGGCGCGGCTGATTGCATGTACGCCGACGGCGAGCGGCTCTACAAATGCGCCGATGGTCATCGGCATAGTGTCCGGCAGCACGTGAACGACATCTGCCGGTACTTTGACGTACTCCGCCATGCCGCCATCGGTATCAATACCGTAGAGTTTCAATGTGGCGCAGACATGACTGTTGCCGCTTTCGCAGGCGTAGCAGTGGCCGCAGGAGATTAACGGGCGGACGGTAACTTTTGTCCCTTTGGCGAAATGTCCGTTGCCTTCTTCAATCACCCCGGAAAATTCGTGGCCCGGCACCAAAGGCGCTTTCGCCCTGGGGTGTGCACCAACGTAGATATTTAAATCGGAGCCGCAAATTCCGGCATAATGCACTTTGATTAATACTTCATGTTCTTTAATTTTTGGGACAGGAAGATCATTCAGAGATATATCGTTGCTGCCATGATAAACGATCGCTTTCATACTCTCTCCTTTGAGGCATTTCTCTGTGTTCTGTTTTTTAGATGTAGGAATCCTGACTGTGTTATTTCACAGCCTGAGCTATGCTTAGTGTTAATTCGAAATTAATTAATCTGGTACAGGTTTTCTTTTCCGGATAACGCGCGAACAATTTCCTCAGCGGCTATAATTAAGGTTTTATCGGCGGCTTCTTTGGTAAATGCCCCGGTGTGTGGCGTTAAAATAACATTATCGAGATTAAAGAAACGCTCATCCATAAATGGCTCAGCAACAAAGGCATCCAGCCCCGCACCGCCGAGATATCCCTCTTTTAAAGCGACATACAGGGCGTCGTCATCAATTAACTCACCACGCGCGGTATTAATAATAAACGCGCCTTGCTTCATTTTGGCGATCGAGTCCCGGTTGATCATATGCCAGGTCTCTTTGTTAGCTGGCAGATGCAGGGAGAGAAAATCAGCCTCCCGATATATGTCATCCAGATTGCTGGTGTACTGCACGCCATAGTTATCGATCAGTTCCTCAGAAGGGGAGAGATCGTACGCCAGCACGCGCATACCGGATGAATGACAGCGAATGGCCAGGTTGCGGCCAATGGCGCCGGTGCCCAAAATGCCGATGGTCTTGCCGTGCAATTCAATACCCGCAACACGCTGCCAGGATTTTTCGCGCACGCTCTTATCCATTAAATGGATGCGGCGAGATAATCCGGTAATAAAAGAGAATGCCAGTTCGCACACCGAAAGACTGTTAGCACCGGGGGTGATGGTCACGCGAATATTGTTTTCTTTAGCGGTGGTAAAATCGACTTTGTCATATCCCACACCGTTGCGGGCAATGATCTTAAGTGTTGGAGATGCGGCGCGAATAACATCACCATTGATTTCATCCAGTCCCGCCAACATCGCACTGACACCTTTAACTTCGTTAATTAATTCACTGGCATTCAGTGGTTTTTTCGGGGTTAACATTTTTAATTCGTGACCTGCATCGGTCAATATTTTTTGCGCGATTTGGCAACCTGAAAATGCGCGCGAGGTAGTAAGAACCAAAGACATGATAAAAGACTCCTTTAAGCCGAGTGATGTTTCTCTCTCTGGAAACTGGCGATATCTTTAAATTGTTGTTGTAGATTCCAGTAGGTATTGAGGTAAATGCCGTATAACCGATCGTAAGACACTTTATTTTGTGTTGGGGTAATAGGTCTGGCGAATACCGATAAGGTCGCTGGCTTTATCGAGGCTTTCCAGTTCCCCCAGCGCGTACAATCCCATAACGGCTGCGCCGTACGCCGCGCCTTCATCGACATCCGGCACGTTAATTTCTCGACCAATCACATCGGCAAGGATCTGTAGCCAGACAGGCGAGTGGGTAAAACTGCCGCTGACGCGAATTTCCTCTCCTTTCCCGGTTAACTCTTCCAGCGATTCCAGCACGCTACGCATGCGATAACAGATACCTTCCAGCGTGGCGCGAATGATGTGCCGTTTATCATGGTTGAGCGTCAGGCCGAGCATGGTGCCGCGGGCATCGGCGTTCCAGTTTGGCGCGCGCTCCCCGGTAAAGAAGGGCAGGATGATGAGCCCGTCAGAGCCAGCCGCCACTTTTTCCGCATAGGTCGTCAGCAGGGCGTAAGGGTTAAGCCCTAATTTGTCGGCCACGCGCTGTTCGGTTTCTGCAAATTTGTCGCGCGCCCAGCGAAAGGAGACGCCACCATTATTGATGGCACCGCCGAGCATCCAGCGATCGTCCGTCACGTTGTAGCACCAGGTCCGGCGTTTGATGTCGGTACGCGGCTCTTTTGACGCCATGCGGATAGCACCGCTGGTGCCGATAGTGATATTGATTTGTCCGGGGCGAATAGCGCCAACGCCAATGTTCGCCATCATGCCATCGCCCGCGCCAATCACCACCGGTACGCTGTGGGGTAAACCGACGCGCTCACATACGAACTCACTCATCGGTTCGTAGTGCGTGGTCGGGACAACATGCACCATGCGCTTATCGTCGATCCCTAATAAAGAGAGAACGGTTTTATCCCATTCCAGCGTCTGGATGTTGTAGCAGCCACTGCCGCTGGCAATCGAACGGTCAACCATTCGTTTGCCGGTGAGGTGGTGAAAGACAACATCTTTGATCGAGCCAAACCATGCTGCTTTGGCGAAAACGTCAGGGTGCGTTCTCTTAAGCCAGTACATCTTAAGCAGCGAATACATCGGATGGATCGGACAGCCTGTGCGGTGGTACAGACTCTCAACATCAAGCTGTGCTTTGACCTCATCAAGGTAAATCTGTCCACGCGAGTCACCCCAGGTCATCAGGCGCGTGAGAGGTGTGCCTTCTTCTGAGATGGCCAGAAAACTGTGCAGCACTGAACTGATGGCAATACCAGCAACGTCGTTGGCTCTGTCACCGAGGTCTGTCACGGTGCGTTTCATCACTGCCAGCGTTGAGAGCAACAGAGTGTTGGCATCCTGTTCAGCCACGCCCGTCTGATCGGTAAACAGCGGATATTCCGTTGTTGCCATCGCCATTGCACATGTTTGTCCGGCTTGATAAGCCACGGATCTTACCCCGGTCGTACCAATATCAATTCCTATGATGATTTTTTTTGTCATTTTGTACGAACTCATATGTGAATTTACATAAATTGGATAACCAATAACTCGTAATTGATACTACCAATTTGAGGTGTGAAAACTGTGCCAGGAATCACGTAATAAATCATTGTTATAATAGTTCAATTTATTCAATGTGTTATGTGTATGAGTGGTTTTTGGACAAAGAAAAAGTGCAAAGTGGATCGTTTTTTAATCTTATTTTGGTAGGGTCAATTATTGATTTGGTATGAGCAAGGTGATTATCAGGCCAAAAAAAAACGGCCTTCCGGAGAAGACCGTTAGAGGAGACGGCAAGTAAACGCGGGGTTTACTCGGCGGTGAGTACTGCTGGAATGGTGTCGTCTTTACGCAATGTCATGATCTCACAGCCATTTTCAGTTACGACGATGGTGTGTTCGTACTGGGCAGAGAGGCTGCGGTCTTTGGTTTTCACCGTCCAACCGTCTTTCATGGTGCGAATGCGATAATCACCCGCGTTGACCATCGGCTCAATGGTAAAAGTCATACCAGCCTGCAGCACCACGCCACCGTCATCTGCATCGTAGTGCAGAACCTGCGGCTCTTCGTGGAAAACACGACCAATGCCGTGACCGCAATATTCACGCACGACGGAGAACCCTTCGGCTTCAACGAATTTCTGGATGGCAGCACCCAGCGTACGCAGACGGATCCCCGGTTTAACCATCCGCAGCGCCAGATAGAGGCTCTCCTGCGTGACGCGGCACAGACGCTCACCCAGGATGGTCGGTTTACCCACGATGAACATTTTGGAGGTGTCGCCGTGGTATTCATCTTTAATGACCGTCACGTCGATATTGACGATATCACCATCTTTCAGCAGCTTTTCATCATCCGGAATGCCGTGACACACCACTTCGTTGATGGAGATGCAGACGGATTTCGGGAAGCCGTGATAGCCAAGGCAGGCGGAGATGGCATGCTGTTCGTTAACGATATAATCGTTACAAATGCGGTCCAGTTCGCCGGTGCTGACGCCCGGTTTGATATACGGTTCGATCATTTCCAGCACTTCGGCGGCCAGGCGGCCAGCGATGCGCATTTTTTCAATTTCGTCGGAAGTTTTAATTGAGATAGCCATTAATTCTGTCCATCAGTGTCGATTTTTTCGACAATACTAGTCTAAGTGCTGTCAATGGTAACAGTCTGGCGAGTACTGTGCCAAATTGAGAATCATTCTGAAATTCGCCTTTCGTGCCGCGGTCGTACTGAGCTGCGTCTCTGTCACAGGAAATTCATCGTTTCAGAGCAGTACATAATGCCAACAACTATTGGAGTCTGACGCCTGTTTATGGTATAAAGCGCGCCGGACTTCCGTTCCTCTTCGGAACTGAGGCGACCAAATCTCACTTTGTGTAATAACACACACGTATCGGCACATATTCCGGGGTGCCCTTCGGGGTCGGTAATATGGGATACGTGGAGGCTTAACCCCAACTTTATCTATAGAGGTTTTTACCATGACAACTGTTTCCATGCGCGACATGCTCAAGGCTGGTGTTCACTTCGGTCACCAGACCCGTTACTGGAACCCGAAAATGAAGCCTTTCATCTTCGGCGCGCGTAACAAAGTTCACATCATCAACCTTGAGAAAACTGTACCGATGTTCAACGAAGCTCTGGCTGAACTGAACAAGATCTCCTCTCGTAAAGGCAAAATCCTTTTCGTTGGTACTAAACGCGCTGCAAGCGAAGCGGTAAAAGAAGCTGCAAACAGCTGCGATCAGTTCTTCGTGAACCATCGCTGGTTGGGCGGCATGCTGACTAACTGGAAAACCGTTCGTCAGTCCATCAAACGTCTGAAAGACCTGGAAACTCAGTCTCAGGACGGCACTTTCGACAAGCTGACCAAGAAAGAAGCGCTGATGCGTACTCGTGAGCTTGAGAAACTGGAAAACAGCCTGGGCGGTATCAAAGACATGGGCGGCCTGCCGGACGCACTGTTCGTTATCGATGCTGACCACGAGCACATTGCTATCAAAGAAGCGAACAACCTGGGTATCCCGGTATTCTCTATCGTTGATACCAACTCTGATCCAGATGGCGTTGATTTCGTTATCCCGGGTAACGACGATGCAATCCGTGCTGTGACCCTGTACCTGAACGCTGTTGCTGCGACCGTCCGTGAAGGCCGTTCTCAGGATCTGGCTACCCAGGCGGAAGAAAGCTTCGTAGAAGCTGAATAATAAGGTTCGCTCTTTAAGAGCCCTTATTAACCAGGTAGTTACAAGTTTGGTTAGGGGGCCTGTCTCAGGCCCCTTTTTTACTTTCATATCTGTGCGGTTCTTCGAGCCGGGCAGGTCAAATTCTCCCGAGGAATAAAGAATGGCTGAAATTACCGCATCCCTGGTAAAAGAGCTGCGTGAACGTACTGGCGCAGGCATGATGGATTGCAAAAAAGCACTGACTGAAGCTAACGGCGACATCGAGCTGGCAATCGAAAACATGCGTAAATCTGGTGCTATCAAAGCCGCGAAAAAAGCAGGCAACGTTGCTGCTGACGGCGTGATCATCACCAAGATCGACGGCACCTACGGTATCATTCTGGAAGTTAACTGCCAGACTGACTTCGTTGCGAAAGACGGTGGTTTCCAGGCATTTGCTAACAAAGTTCTGGACGCAGCTGTTGCAGGCAAAATCACTGACGTTGAAGTTCTGAAAGCACAGTTCGAAGAAGAACGTGTAGCGCTGGTTGCTAAAATCGGTGAAAACATCAACATCCGTCGTGTTGCTTCTCTGGAAGGCGACGTTCTGGGTTCTTACCTGCACGGCGCACGTATCGGTGTTCTGGTTGCAGCTAAAGGTGCAGACGAAGAGCTGGTTAAACAGCTGGCTATGCACATCGCTGCAAGCAAACCAGAATTCGTTAAGCCGGAAGATGTGTCTGCAGAAGTAGTAGAAAAAGAGTACCAGGTTCAGCTGGACATCGCCATGCAGTCTGGCAAGCCGAAAGAAATCGCTGAGAAAATGGTTGAAGGCCGCATGAAGAAATTCACCGGTGAAGTTTCTTTGACTGGTCAGCCTTTCGTTATGGATCCGAGCAAAACCGTTGGCCAACTGCTGAAAGAGCAGGGCGCTGATGTGACTAACTTCATCCGCTTCGAAGTGGGCGAAGGTATCGAGAAAGTTGAGACTGACTTCGCAGCAGAAGTTGCTGCCATGTCCAAGCAGTCTTAATTGTTAAAGCAGCCGCCTGAGGGCGGCTTCTTTTTGTTCCCTTCAGAGTAAAATCAGCCAATCGCTATAGTGTTTGCGCTGACAGGCGACGTATCATATCGCCGGATTTAAACCCGTCTACTTATTGACAGTCTCAGGAAAGAAACATGGCTACCAATGCAAAACCCGTCTATAAACGCATTCTGCTTAAGCTGAGTGGCGAAGCCCTGCAGGGTTCCGAAGGTTTCGGTATCGATGCAAGCATCCTTGACCGCATGGCACAGGAAATCAAAGAACTGGTTGAACTGGGTGTTCAGGTTGGGGTGGTGATTGGTGGCGGTAACTTGTTCCGTGGGGCTGGCCTGGCGAAAGCGGGTATGAACCGCGTGGTGGGTGACCACATGGGCATGTTAGCTACGGTCATGAATGGCCTGGCAATGCGCGACGCGCTGCATCGCGCCTATGTGAATGCCCGCCTGATGTCCGCATTCCCGCTGAACGGTGTGTGTGACAATTACAGCTGGGCTGAGGCAATCAGCCTGCTGCGTAACAATCGCGTGGTGATCTTCAGTGCCGGTACCGGTAACCCGTTCTTTACCACAGACTCCGCGGCCTGCCTGCGTGGCATTGAAATCGAAGCGGACGTCGTACTGAAAGCGACCAAGGTTGATGGCGTATTTACCGCCGACCCGGCACAAGATCCGGCTGCGACCATGTACGACCAACTGAGCTATACCGAAGTTCTTGATAAAGAGCTGAAAGTGATGGATCTTGCCGCCTTTACGCTGGCTCGCGACCACAAATTACCTATTCGTGTGTTCAACATGAACAAGCCAGGCGCGTTGCGTCGTGTGGTAATGGGTGAAAGTGAAGGCACTTTGATTACGGAATAATTCCCGTGAGCAACAAATAAGGGTAAGATTCCGCCTTAATTTATTTAGCGGTTCTGTCGGGCATCTTTACGGTGCCTTGTACCGAACGTGACTATACTAACCACTCATGTGGCGTATGGTTTGCCTGAGACAAGATTTCAAGGATTCGTAACGTGATTAGCGATATCAGAAAAGATGCTGAAGTGCGCATGGACAAATGCGTAGAATCGTTCAAAACCCAAATCAGCAAAGTGCGCACTGGCCGCGCTTCCCCGAGCCTTCTGGATGGTATCGTCGTTGAGTATTACGGTACTCCGACGCCGCTGCGCCAGTTGGCGAACGTAACGGTAGAAGACTCCCGTACGCTGAAAATCAACGTGTTCGATCGTTCTATGGGCCCGGCCGTTGAGAAAGCGATCATGGCGTCCGACCTCGGTCTGAACCCAAGCTCTGCAGGGACTGACATCCGCGTTCCGCTGCCACCGCTGACCGAAGAACGTCGTAAAGACCTGACCAAAATTGTTCGTGGTGAAGCTGAACAAGCACGCGTTGCCGTTCGTAACGTCCGTCGTGATGCGAATGATAAAGTTAAAGCGCTGCTGAAAGATAAAGAAATCAGTGAAGATGATGACCGTCGTTCTCAGGATGACGTGCAGAAACTGACTGACGCTGCAATCAAAAAAGTCGATGCGGCGCTGGCGGATAAAGAAGCAGAACTGATGCAGTTCTGATTCAAAAACCGACGAAAAACGCCGTACAGAGAGCCGCCACGGGGGCTTTGCTGGCGGCGTTTTGCTTTTAATCTGCACAATATTGTGAGCGTTTCATGAAGCATTTAACCCTTCTGGGCTCAACAGGTTCTATTGGCTGCAGCACGCTCGATGTGGTTCGCCACAATCCCGACCGCTTTTCCATTACCGCCCTGGTTGCGGGTAAAAACGTTACCCGTATGCTCGAACAATGCCTGGAGTTCACGCCGCGTTTTGCGGTAATGGACGATGAAGTCAGTGCTCGCCAACTGAACGCTGAATTACAACAACGCGGTTGCCCGACGCAGGTCATGAGTGGTCAGCAGGCGGCCTGTGAGATGGCTGCACTTGACGATGTCGACCAGGTGATGGCAGCGATCGTGGGTGCGGCAGGGCTTGTGCCTACGCTTGCAGCCATCCGCGCAGGGAAGACTGTGCTGCTGGCGAATAAAGAGTCGCTGGTGACCTGCGGGCGTCTTTTTATGGACGCAGTGAAAGAAAGCGGCGCGCAGCTTCTCCCGGTTGATAGCGAACATAACGCTATTTTTCAGAGTTTACCGGAAACAATCCAACAAAACCTGGGGTACGCTGATTTAGAGCAGAATGGCGTTTCGTCTATTCTGCTTACCGGGTCTGGTGGCCCGTTCCGTGAAACGCCCATGTCCGAACTGGCCTCAATGACGCCGGACCAGGCATGTCGCCATCCGAACTGGTCAATGGGGAGAAAGATCTCCGTTGATTCTGCCACCATGATGAATAAAGGTCTGGAATACATTGAAGCGCGCTGGTTGTTCAATGCCTCTGCCCGACAGATGGAAGTGATTATTCACCCGCAATCGGTGATCCACTCCATGGTGCGTTATCAGGACGGGAGTGTGTTAGCGCAGCTTGGTGAACCGGATATGCGTACACCGATTGCACATACCATGGCCTGGCCTGAGCGTGTGTCCTCTGGTGCCAATGCCCTCGATTTCTGCAAGCTGAGTGCGCTGAGTTTTGCTGAGCCCGATTATGAACGCTACCCTTGCCTGAAACTGGCAATAGACGCGTTTGCCCAGGGGCAGGCAGCGACGACGGCGTTGAATGCGGCTAATGAGGTGACGGTGTCTGCATTTCTGGCTTCCGCTATTCGTTTTACGGATATTGCTGCGCTGAACCTGTCTGTTCTGGAACAGATGGCATTAAGCGAACCGCAAAGCATTGATGAGGTATTGGTTGTCGATCGGCTAGCACGTGAAGTGGCGCAAAAACAAGTGACGCGCTTCGCAAGCTGGTGATAATCCAGCCACTAATAGTCATGCTATTTGTTAGCGTTGGGCTTCGGTGATATAGTCTGCGCCATCCATCAGCCTGTTTAATGCGGGCTGTTAGGGGAAGCCGTGGTTGACACGGCTTTTTTGCGTAAAGGCTTTTGTATTCCTGAGTACCGCTAAATCCTTTTCAGGGACTAAAACGCGTTATGTTGTCTGCGAATCAACCAATGAGCGAAAATTTGCCAGCACATGGCTGTCGCCATGTAGCAATCATTATGGACGGCAACGGTCGCTGGGCGAAAAGACAAGGAAAGATACGGGCATTCGGACATAGAGCTGGTGCGAAATCAGTTCGCCGTGCTGTTTCTTTCGCTGCCAACAGCGGGATTAATGCGTTAACGCTTTACGCGTTCAGTAGTGAAAACTGGAACCGTCCGGCGCAGGAAGTCAGTGCGCTGATGGAGTTATTTGTGTGGGCGCTGGACAGTGAAGTAAAAAGCCTGCACCGACATAATGTGCGTCTGCGCATTATTGGCGATACGAGCCGTTTCAACACGCGTCTGCAAGAGCGAATTCGTAAAGCAGAAGCGTTGACTGCCCAAAATACGGGGTTGACGCTCAATATCGCGGCGAATTATGGCGGACGTTGGGATATCGTACAGGGAGTACGGCAATTGGCCGTTCAGGTTCAGGAAGGGCTGTTGCGTCCTGACCAGATTGATGAAGATTCGCTGAGTCAGCAAATCTGCATGCATGAACTGGCACCTGTAGATTTAGTGATTAGGACTGGTGGGGAACATCGCATAAGTAACTTTTTACTTTGGCAAATTGCTTATGCCGAACTTTACTTTACTGATGTTCTTTGGCCCGATTTTGATGAACAAGACTTTGAAGGTGCGCTGCATGCCTTTGCCAATCGAGAGCGTCGTTTCGGAGGCACCGAGCCAGGTGACGACAATGCCTGATGGGGGTAGCTTTTGCTGAAGTATCGCCTGATTTCTGCGTTTGTATTAATACCCATTGTCATTGCTGCATTGTTCTTATTGCCGCCAGTGGGTTTTGCGATTGTAACGCTCGCCGTTTGCATGCTGGCCGCATGGGAATGGGGGCAACTGAGCGGGTTTACGTCACGGACACAGCGTGTCTGGCTGGCGGTATTGTGTGGGCTGATCCTGGCATTAATGCTGTTTATGCTGCCGGAGTATCATCATAATATTCATCAGCCGGTGGTTGAGGTTTCGCTTTGGGCTTCGCTGGTGTGGTGGGTTATCGCACTGGTATTGGTGCTGGGTTATCCGGGGTCTGCGGCTGTCTGGCGCAATTCAAAGCCCATACGGCTGATTTTCGGCATTCTCACAATTATTCCTTTTTTCTGGGGTATGCTGGCGCTGCGGTCATGGCATTACGATGATAACCACTACAGCGGCGCGCTATGGCTGCTGTATATCATGATCCTGGTGTGGGGGGCGGATTCCGGCGCGTATATGTTTGGCAAACTGTTTGGCAAACATAAGCTGGCGCCGAAGGTGTCACCAGGGAAAACCTGGCAGGGCTTTATTGGCGGCTTGTTGACCGCAGGGATTATTTCCTGGGGCTATGGTGCCTGGGCTAATCTGGATGTTGCCCCCTCGACACTATTACTTTGTTCTGTGATCGCTGCATTGGCCTCCGTGCTGGGCGATCTGACGGAAAGTATGTTTAAGCGTGAAGCGGGAATTAAAGATAGTGGTCATCTTATTCCGGGTCACGGCGGTATACTGGATCGCATCGACAGTCTGACAGCGGCAGTACCTGTGTTTGCCTGCCTGTTATTGCTGGTTTTCAGGACGATTTGACGGAAGGTTTTATGCTGAGCATTCTCTGGAATCTGGCGGCGTTCATTGTTGCGCTTGGTGTTCTCATCACGGTGCATGAATTTGGCCATTTCTGGGTTGCTCGTCGTTGCGGCGTGAAAGTGGAGCGTTTTTCCATTGGCTTCGGTAAAGCGCTCTGGCGTCGCACAGACAAGCAAGGAACGGAATTTGTTATCGCCGTCATTCCTCTTGGCGGCTACGTCAAAATGCTGGATGAGCGCGTTGAGCCGGTGACACCGGAAATGCGCCATTACGCCTTCAACAATAAAACCGTTGGCCAGCGCGCGGCGGTTATCGCGGCGGGCCCCATCGCCAATTTCCTCTTTGCTATCTTCGCTTACTGGTTGGTGTTTATCATCGGCGTCCCTGGTGTTCGCCCGGTTATTGGTGAAATTGCGCCCAATTCCATCGCGGCAAATGCGCAAATTACACCAGGTACGGAACTTAAAGCGATTGATGGCATCGAAACGCCTGATTGGGACGCTGTGCGTTTGCAACTGATCGCCAAAATTGGTGATAAGCAAACCACACTCAGCGTGGCACCGTTCGGCAGCAACAATCGCCAGGACAAAATTCTCGATTTACATCAGTGGAATTTTGCACCTGATAAAGACGACCCGGTAGCGTCATTAGGGATTCGTCCTCGCGGTGCGCAGATTGAACCGGTGTTAGCTGAGGTACAATTAGGCTCGGCTGCAAGCAAAGCAGGTTTGCAAGCCGGCGACAGGATCGTTAAAGTCGATGGTCAGCAACTGACGCAGTGGATGACGTTTGTCACCCTGGTGCGCGATAATCCGGGCACACCGTTAGCGCTGGACATTGAAAGGCATGGGAGTCCCTTGTCTTTAACGCTGATACCGGATGAGAAACCCGGTAACAAGGCAGAGGGTTTTGCCGGCGTTGTGCCGAAAATTATCCCGCTGCCGGATGAATATAAGACAGTACGCCAGTACGGGCCATTTAGCGCCATCGCCGAAGCCACGGACAAAACGTGGCAGTTGATGAAGCTGACGGTCAGTATGTTGGGGAAATTGATAACCGGTGACGTAAAACTGAACAACCTCAGTGGGCCGATTTCGATCGCTCAAGGGGCTGGGATGTCAGCGGAGTTCGGGTTGATTTACTACCTGATGTTTCTCGCGTTGATAAGCGTGAACTTAGGCATCATCAACCTGTTCCCATTACCTGTCCTTGACGGGGGGCATCTGCTGTTTTTGGCGATTGAGAAGCTGAAAGGCGGACCGGTATCCGAGCGGGTTCAAGACTTTAGTTATCGCATTGGCTCGATTTTGCTGGTGTTGTTAATGGGGCTTGCACTTTTCAATGATTTCTCTCGGTTGTAAGAGAGTTTGTTAGGAAGAACGCATAATAACGATGGCGATGAAAAAGTTGCTCATAGCGTCGCTGCTGTTTAGCAGCGCCACCGTATACGGTGCTGACGGGTTCGTAGTGAAGGACATTCATTTCGAAGGCCTGCAGCGTGTCGCCGTTGGTGCGGCCCTCCTCAGTATGCCGGTTCGCCCAGGCGACACGGTGAATGATGAAGACATCAGTAACACCATCCGCGCCCTGTTTGCCACTGGCAACTTCGAGGATGTTCGCGTACTCCGCGACGGTGATACCCTTCTCGTTCAGGTGAAAGAACGCCCGACGATCGCCAGCATCACTTTCTCCGGCAACAAATCGGTGAAAGATGACATGCTGAAACAGAACCTCGAAGCTTCAGGCGTACGTGTCGGCGAATCTCTGGATCGCACCACGCTGTCTGATATCGAAAAAGGTCTGGAAGATTTTTACTACAGCGTCGGTAAATACAGCGCCAGCGTGAAGGCGGTTGTTACGCCGCTGCCACGTAACCGTGTTGACCTCAAACTGGTCTTCCAGGAAGGCGTATCTGCCCAGATTCAACAGATCAACATTGTCGGAAACCACGCGTTCACGACAGAAGAGTTGATCTCAACGTTCCAGTTGCGCGACGAAGTGCCGTGGTGGAACGTAGTGGGCGATCGTAAATACCAGAAACAGAAACTGGCGGGCGACCTCGAAACCCTGCGCAGCTACTATCTGGATCGCGGTTATGCACGTTTCAATATTGATTCCACGCAGGTGAGTCTGACGCCGGATAAAAAAGGCATCTACATCACCGTCAACGTGACCGAAGGGGATCAGTACAAGCTCTCTGGCGTTGAAGTCAGCGGCAATCTGGCGGGCCACTCCGCAGAGATTGAAGGCCTGACCAAAATCCAGCCGGGCGAGCTGTATAACGGCACCAAAGTGACCAAAATGGAAGATGATATTAAAAAGCTTCTTGGCCGCTATGGTTATGCCTACCCGCGCGTTCAGTCACAGCCGGAAATCAACGATACGGCCAAAACCGTTAAACTGCATGTGAACGTTGATGCCGGTAACCGTTACTACGTACGTAAAATCCGTTTCGAAGGTAATGACACCTCGAAAGATGCCGTTCTGCGTCGCGAAATGCGTCAGATGGAAGGCGCCTGGCTGGGCAGCGACCTCGTTGACCAGGGTAAAGAGCGTCTGAATCGTCTGGGTTACTTCGAAACGGTAGATACCGATACGCAGCGTGTTCCGGGCAGCCCGGATCAGGTTGATGTCGTGTACAAAGTGAAAGAGCGTAACACCGGTAGCTTTAACTTCGGTGTCGGCTACGGTACAGAAAGCGGCGTGAGCTTCCAGGTGGGTGTCCAGCAGGACAACTGGCTGGGTACTGGTTACTCCGTTGGCATTAACGGTACGAAGAACGACTACCAGACCTATTCCGAATTCTCGGTCACCAACCCGTACTTTACGGTGGATGGTGTGAGTCTCGGCGGGCGTATCTTCTACAATGACTTTAAAGCTGATGATGCTGACCTGTCTTCCTACACCAACAAAAGTTATGGTCTGGATGGCACGCTGGGCTTCCCGATTAACGAATACAACACCCTGCGTGTGGGCTTAGGCTATGTCCACAACGATCTGTCGAAGATGGAACCGCAGGTGGCAATGTGGCGTTATCTGGACTCTATTGGTCAAAGTGCCAGCAAAACCGATGATAACAACGGTTTCTCGGCAAATGACTTCACCTTCAACTATGGTTGGACATACAACAACCTTGACCGTGGATATTTCCCGACCAAGGGTTCGCGTGTCAACCTGAACGGTAAGGTGACGATTCCGGGTTCTGATAACGAGTTCTATAAAGTTACGATTGATACAGCGTCCTACTTCCCGATCGATGACGACCATAAATGGGTCATTCTGGGTCGTACGCGCTGGGGTTATGGTGAAGGCTTAGGCGGTAAAGAAATGCCGTTCTATGAGAACTTCTATGCCGGTGGTTCCAGCAGCGTTCGTGGCTTCCAGTCCAATAACATTGGTCCGAAAGCGGTTTACTACGGCGCAAGCGGACTGGATAACTGTAACTCGACGACGAAGAAATACTGTAGCTCCAGTGACGCCGTGGGCGGTAACGCAATGGGCGTAGCAAGCGTAGAGTTCATCACGCCGACGCCGTTTATCAGTGATAAGTATGCGAATTCTGTGCGTACGTCGTTCTTCTGGGATGCCGGTACCGTTTGGGATACTAACTGGCAAAATACTGCTGATATGAAGGCATTAGGTATTCCGGATTACAGTGACCCGAGCAATATCCGTATGTCTGCGGGTATCGCCTTACAATGGATGTCCCCATTGGGGCCGTTGGTATTCTCCTACGCCCAGCCGTTTAAGAAATACGATGGAGACAAGGCAGAACAGTTCCAGTTTAACATTGGTAAAACCTGGTAACTTGCCGCTGCGAAGGAATGCATGAGTAGTGTAGTGATGGTTTGTGGCGGTGCACTTCGCACTGCCCACCAACGCAAAGAACGGTACCTACGGGTACAAACGGGATGGTGAGGAGTTAATTGTGAAAAAGTGGTTATTAGCTGCAGGTGTAGGTTTGGCAATGGCAACGTCTGCTCAGGCGGCCGATAAAATTGCGGTCGTGGACATGAACAGCCTGTTCCAACAGGTTGCGCAGACTTCCGGCGTTTCTCAGACAATGAAAAACGAATTCAGTGGCCGTGCCAGCGAACTGCAGCGTCTGGAATCTGACCTGCAGACTAAAATGCAGCGCTATCAGCGCGACGGTTCCACGATGAAAGCGGCCGATCGTACTAAACTGGAAAAAGACATCCAGGCTCAGCGTCAGGATCTGGCACAGAAAGGTCAGGCTTTCGAGCAGGATCAGGCTCGTCGTTCTAACGAAGAACGTGGCAAGCTGATGACCAAAATCCAGACTGCTGTGAAGAAAGTTGCTTCCGATCAGGGCGTGGATCTGGTTATCCCTTCTAACGCCGCTATCTACAACAGCAGTGACGTGAAAGACATTACCGCTGATGTACTGAAACAGGTTAAATAAGTAATGCCTTCAATTCGACTGTCTGATTTAGCTCAACAGTTGGATGCAGAGTTACACGGTGATGGCGATATCGTCATCACCTGCGTTGCGTCCATGCAATCCGCTAAAGCAGGTCAAATCACCTTCATGGTAAATCCAAAATACCGTGAAAATCTGGTCGCCTGTCAGGCGTCTGCTGTCGTAATGACGCAGGACGATCTTCCTTTTGCCAAAAGTGCTGCACTGGTAGTGAAAAACCCCTACCTGACTTACGCACGTATGACCCAAATTCTTGATACCACGCCGCAGCCGGCTCAGAACATTGCCCCAGGGGCGGTGATCGATCCCGATGCGACGCTGGGCAACAACGTAGCGATTGGCGCAAACGCGGTCATCGAATCCGGCGTGACCCTTGGCGATAATGTCGTCATCGGCCCGGGCTGCTTCGTTGGGAAAAATACGAAAATTGGTGCAGGCTCCCGTTTATGGGCCAATGTGACCATTTACCACGAGATCGAGATCGGTGAGAATTGCCTGGTTCAGTCCGGCACAGTGATCGGCTCTGATGGTTTTGGTTATGCCAACGATCGCGGTAACTGGGTTAAGATCCCCCAGCTTGGTCGCGTCATCATCGGCGATCGCGTCGAGATCGGCGCATGTACTACCATCGATCGTGGTGCGCTGGATGACACCTGTATTGGCAACGGTGTCATCATTGATAATCAGTGCCAGATTGCACATAACGTCGTGATTGGCGACAATACCGCGGTTGCTGGTGGTGTCATCATGGCAGGTAGTTTGAAAATTGGCCGTTATTGCATGATTGGCGGCGCCAGCGTCATCAACGGGCATATGGAAATCTGCGATAAAGTCACCGTGACGGGAATGGGGATGGTGATGCGTCCTATCACCGAGCCAGGAATTTATTCCTCCGGCATCCCGCTGCAGCCCAACAAGGTGTGGCGTAAAACCGCAGCTCTGGTGATGAACATTGATGACATGAGCAAGCGTCTCAAAGCTATTGAGCGCAAGGTCAATAAAGAAGACTAATAGCTCGCTCGCTACGTTTAAACTTCCCGGCCTGTCGGCATTCTCACGATTGCCGCGGGCCGTGTTATTATTGCCATTTAGTATATTTAGACAGGAAGAGTATTTTGACTACTGACACTCATACTCTGCACATTGAAGAGATTCTGGAGCTTCTGCCGCACCGTTACCCGTTTTTGCTGGTAGACCGTGTGCTGGATTTTGAAGAAGGTCGTTTTCTGCGCGCAGTTAAAAATGTTTCGGTGAATGAGCCGTTTTTCCAGGGGCACTTCCCTGGTAAACCGATTTTGCCAGGCGTGTTGATTCTGGAAGCGATGGCGCAGGCAACCGGTATTCTGGCGTTTAAAAGCGTCGGTAAACTGGAACCAGGCGAGCTCTACTACTTCGCAGGTATCGATGAAGCGCGCTTTAAGCGCCCGGTTGTGCCAGGCGATCAAATGATCATGGAAGTAACCTTCGAGAAAACGCGCCGTGGCCTGACCCGCTTCAAGGGTGTCGCGCTGGTAGACGGCAAAGTTGTTTGTGAAGCTACTATGATGTGTGCACGTAGCCGGGAGGCCTGATACGTGATTGATAAAACCGCCTTTATTCATCCTTCTGCCATTGTTGAAGACGGTGCCGTTATTGGTGCTAACGCTCACATTGGTCCGTTTTGTATTGTTGGCGCTAACGTCGAAATCGGCGAAGGCACCGTACTGAAGTCTCACGTTGTCATTAACGGCCATACCAAAATTGGTCGCGATAACGAGATTTATCAGTTCGCTTCCATTGGCGAGGTTAACCAGGATCTGAAATATGCTGGTGAACCGACCCGCGTGGAAATTGGCGATCGCAACCGCATCCGCGAAAGCGTCACCATTCACCGTGGCACGGTACAAGGCGGTGGGTTGACGAAGGTGGGCAGTGACAATCTGATGATGGTTAATACGCACGTTGCGCATGACTGTACGATTGGTAATCGCTGCATCCTCGCGAATAACGCTACGCTTGCAGGGCATGTATCCGTTGATGATTTCGCGATCATCGGCGGTATGACCGCTGTCCATCAGTTCTGCATCATTGGTGCGCACGTCATGGTTGGCGGCTGCTCCGGTGTCGCGCAGGACGTGCCGCCGTATGTTATCGCGCAGGGCAACCACGCAACGCCGTTCGGGGTTAACATCGAAGGGTTGAAACGCCGCGGCTTTAGCCGTGAAGCTATTCACGCGATTCGTAATGCGTACAAGCTGCTTTATCGCAGTGGTAAAACGCTGGATGAAGCGAAACCTGAGATTGCCGAACTGGCGCAGCAGCATCCGGAAGTGAAAGCGTTCGTCGAGTTCTTTGAATGCTCCACGCGTGGTCTCATTCGGTAATGGCCGAACGTCGTCCGTTAACGATTGCCCTCGTCGCCGGAGAAACCTCCGGCGATATTCTTGGTGCCGGTCTCATCCGCGCACTGAGAGCGCGTATGCCCGATGCCCGCTTCGTCGGTGTCGCCGGGCCGCGCATGCAGGCGGAAGGCTGCGAAGCCTGGTACGAGATGGAAGAGCTGGCGGTGATGGGCATTGTCGAGGTGCTGGGTCGCCTGCGACGCCTGCTGCATATCCGCGCCGATCTGACCAAGCGCTTTACCGATCTTAAGCCCGATGTCTTTGTCGGCATTGATGCACCCGATTTCAATATCACCCTTGAAGGGAACCTGAAAAAGAAGGGCATCAAAACCATCCATTATGTCAGTCCCTCGGTATGGGCCTGGCGTCAAAAACGCGTTTTCAAAATAGGCAGGGCCACCGACCTGGTGCTCGCGTTTCTGCCTTTCGAAAAAGCGTTTTACGATAGATTTAACGTTCCCTGCCGTTTTATCGGTCATACCATGGCGGATGCAATGCCGCTGGATCCGGATAAAAACGCGTCGCGGGATACGCTCGGTATTGCCCACGATGTGCATTGCCTTGCGCTGCTCCCCGGTAGCCGTGGGGCGGAAGTTGAGATGTTGAGCGCCGATTTCTTGCGTACAGCGCAACTGTTACGTAACCACTATCCCGATCTTGAGGTCGTGGTACCGCTGGTGAATGCAAAACGCCGCGAGCAATTTGAGCGCATCAAAGCGGACATTGCCCCTGAACTGCCGGTGCATATGCTGGATGGTTTGGCGCGGGAAGCGATGATTGCCAGTGATGCCGCGCTACTGGCTTCCGGCACGGCGGCACTCGAGTGCATGCTGGCGAAATGCCCGATGGTGGTGGGTTATCGCATGAAGCCGTTTACCTTCTGGCTGGCAAAACGTCTGGTGAAAACCGACTACGTATCGCTGCCCAATTTGCTGGCGCGGCGTGAGCTGGTGAAAGAATTACTGCAGGACGAATGTCAGCCGCAGGCGCTGGCCGATGCGTTGCTGCCCCTACTTGCAAATGGCAAAACCAGCCACGCAATGCACGATGTTTTCCGGGAACTGCATCTGCAGATCCGCTGTAATGCCGATGAGCAGGCCGCAGACGCCGTACTGGAGTTGGCGCAATGATGGAATTTATTTACCCCCACACGCACTTGGTTGCGGGTGTGGATGAAGTTGGACGAGGCCCGTTGGTTGGTGCGGTCGTTACTGCCGCGGTAATCCTCGATCCGGCGCGTCCGATTATCGGTCTTAATGACTCGAAAAAATTATCTGAGAAACGCCGCCTGGCGCTGTTTGGTGAGATCAAAGAGAAGGCGCTGGCCTGGAGTCTGGGCCGTGCAGAACCGCATGAAATAGACGAACTGAATATTCTGCATGCCACCATGCTGGCGATGCAGCGTGCGGTCGCTGGTTTGGGTATCGTGCCGGAATACGTCCTGATCGACGGCAACCGCTGTCCTAAACTGCCCATGCCTTCGCTGGCGGTGGTCAAGGGCGACAGCCGGGTAGCGGAAATCAGTGCCGCGTCGATCCTCGCGAAAGTCACCCGCGATGCGGAGATGGCCGAGCTCGATCTGACGTTTCCCCAATACGGTTTCGCGCAGCACAAAGGCTATCCAACGGCTTTCCATCTGGAAAAACTGGCTGAGCACGGCGCAACGGAACATCATCGGCGCAGTTTTGCGCCCGTCAAACGCGTGCTGGGCCTTGTGTCCTGATTCTGTGACGTGAAGAGATCTGAAAATGGCTGAACCACGTTTCGTACACCTGCGGGTGCATAGCGACTACTCCATGATAGACGGGCTGGCGAAAACCGGGCCGCTGGTGAAAAAGGCGGCCGCGCTCGGCATGCCTGCGCTTGCGATCACCGATTTTACCAACCTGTGTGGTCTGGTGAAGTTCTACGGAACGGCACATGGCGCTGGGTTGAAACCGATTGTCGGTGCGGATTTTCACGTTCAGAGCGAACTGCTTGCTGATGAATTAACGCAGATTACAGTACTGGCGGCGAACAACGTCGGCTACCAAAACCTGACGTTGCTGATTTCCCGGGCCTATCAACGTGGGTACGGTGCGGCGGGTCCGTGGATTGACCGCGACTGGCTGGTTGAACTGAAAGAGGGGCTTATTCTGCTGTCCGGTGCCCGGATGGGGGATGTGGGTAGAAGCCTGATGCGCGGCAATAGCGTGCTTGTCGATCAGTGCGTGTCTTTTTACGAAGAGCACTTTCCCAACAGCTATTATCTCGAGCTGATTCGTACCGGTCGTGCGGACGAAGAGAGCTATCTTCACGCGGCGGTGAAACTTGCCGAAGAGCGTGGCTTGCCCGTTGTGGCAACCAATGACGTACGTTTTATCGATGCCGGCGACTTTGACGCCCACGAGATCCGCGTTGCCATCCACGATGGCTTTACCTTTGATGACCCTAAGCGTCCGCGTAACTACTCTGCGCAGCAATATATGCGCAGCGAAGACGAGATGTGCGAGTTGTTTGCCGACATCCCGGAAGCGCTGGAAAACAGCGTCGAAATTGCCAAGCGCTGTAACGTCACCGTACGTCTGGGCGAGTATTTCCTGCCGCAGTTCCCGACGGGGGAGATGACCACAGAAGACTTCCTGGTCGTAAAATCCAAAGAGGGGCTGGAAGAGCGTCTTGAATTCCTTTTCCCGGATGAATCGGTCCGTAAAGAGAAGCGCCCGGAGTATGACGAACGTCTGGATATCGAACTCCAGGTTATCAACCAGATGGGTTTCCCGGGCTACTTCCTCATCGTAATGGAATTTATCCAGTGGTCGAAAGATAACGGTGTGCCGGTAGGGCCAGGACGTGGCTCCGGTGCGGGGTCGCTGGTGGCCTATGCGCTGAAAATTACCGACCTCGACCCGCTAGAATTTGACCTGCTGTTCGAACGTTTCCTTAACCCGGAACGTGTCTCCATGCCCGATTTCGACGTTGACTTCTGCATGGAGAAACGCGACCAGGTTATTGAGCACGTGTCGGAGATGTACGGTCGTGATGCGGTATCGCAGATCATTACCTTTGGCACCATGGCGGCGAAAGCGGTTATCCGCGACGTTGGCCGCGTGCTGGGACATCCGTACGGCTTTGTTGATCGCATTTCTAAGCTGGTGCCGCCTGACCCGGGCATGACGCTGGCGAAAGCCTTTGAAGCTGAACCGCAGCTGCCGGAAATCTATGAGGCGGATGAAGAAGTTAAAGCGCTGATCGATATGGCGCGTAAGCTGGAAGGCGTCACCCGTAACGCCGGTAAACATGCCGGTGGGGTGGTTATCGCGCCGACCAAAATTACCGATTTTGCCCCGCTCTATTGCGATGAAGCGGGGCAGCATCCGGTTACCCAGTTTGATAAGAACGACGTGGAATACGCGGGGCTGGTCAAGTTCGACTTCCTTGGTCTGCGTACGCTCACCATCATCAACTGGGCGCTGGAGATGATCAACGCCCGCCGTGAGAAGAACGGCGAGCCGCCGCTGGATATCGCCGCTATCCCGCTGGATGACAAGAAAAGTTTCGACATGCTGCAGCGCTCGGAGACCACGGCGGTGTTCCAGCTTGAATCCCGCGGCATGAAAGATTTGATCAAACGTCTGCAGCCTGACTGCTTCGAAGACATGATCGCACTGGTGGCCCTGTTCCGTCCGGGGCCGCTGCAGTCCGGGATGGTAGATAACTTTATTGACCGTAAACACGGGCGCGAAGAAATCTCTTATCCGGACGTGCAGTGGCAGCATGAGTGCCTGAAACCGGTACTGGAGCCGACCTACGGCATCATCCTGTATCAGGAACAGGTTATGCAGATTGCCCAGGAGCTTTCTGGTTATACCCTTGGCGGCGCGGACATGCTGCGTCGTGCGATGGGTAAGAAAAAGCCGGAAGAGATGGCCAAGCAGCGCGGCACCTTTGAAGAAGGGGCGAAGAAAAACGGCGTTGATGGCGAACTGGCGATGAAAATCTTTGACCTGGTGGAGAAATTCGCTGGCTATGGATTTAACAAATCGCACTCTGCTGCCTATGCTTTAGTTTCATACCAAACGCTGTGGCTGAAAGCACATTATCCGGCTGAGTTTATGGCGGCGGTGATGACCGCGGATATGGACAACACCGAGAAGGTGGTGGGCCTGGTGGACGAATGCTGGCGTATGGGGCTCAAAATTCTGCCGCCGGACATTAACTCTGGTCTGTACCATTTCCACGTGAATGACGACGGTGAGATTGTTTACGGCATCGGGGCGATCAAGGGCGTGGGTGAAGGCCCGATTGAAGCCATCCTCGAAGCGCGTAACAACGGCGGCTATTTCCGTGAACTGTTTGATCTGTGCGCCCGTACCGATACGAAAAAGCTGAATCGTCGGGTACTGGAAAAACTGATCATGTCCGGGGCGTTCGACCGCCTTGGCCCGCATCGCGCCGCACTGATGAACTCGCTGGCGGATGCGCTGAAAGCGGCTGACCAGCATGCGAAAGCCGAGGCGATTGGTCAGGCGGATATGTTTGGCGTGCTGGCCGAAGAGCCAGAGCAGATTGAACAGTCCTATGCCAGCTGCCAGCCATGGCCTGAGCAGGTGGTGCTGGATGGTGAACGTGAAACCCTGGGCCTGTACCTGACCGGGCATCCGATCACCCAGTATTTAAAAGAGATCGAACGCTATGTCGGTGGTTATCGACTGAAAGACATGCACCCAACCGAGCGTGGCAAGGTCACCACGGCGGCGGGGCTCGTGATTGCTGCAAGGGTAATGGTCACCAAGCGCGGCAATCGTATCGGCATCTGTACCCTAGATGACCGCTCCGGACGACTTGAGGTGATGTTATTCACCGAAGCGCTGGAAAAGTACCAGCATCTGCTGGAAAACGACCGCATCCTGATCGTCAGCGGACAGGTCAGCTTTGATGACTTTAGCGGTGGCCTTAAAATGATGGCCCGCGAAGTGATGGATATTGACGAAGCTCGTGAAAAATATGCTCGCGGGCTTGCTATCTCGCTGACGGACAGGCAAATTGATGACCAGCTTTTGACCCGACTCCGTCAGTCTCTGGAACCCCACCGCTCGGGGACCATTCCAGTACATCTCTACTATCAGAGGGCGGATGCACGTGCACGGTTACGCTTCGGCGCAACGTGGCGTGTCTCTCCGAGCGATCGTTTACTCAACGATCTGCGTGGCCTTATTGGTTCGGAGCAGGTGGAACTGGAGTTTGACTAATACAGGAATACTATGAGTCTGAATTTCCTTGATTTCGAACAGCCGATTGCCGAGCTGGAAGCGAAAATCGATTCTCTGACGTCAGTAAGTCGTCAGGATGAAAAACTGGATATTAACATCGATGAAGAAGTGCATCGTCTGCGTGAAAAAAGCGTAGAGTTGACGCGCAAAATCTTCGCCGATCTTGGTGCATGGCAAGTCGCCCAGCTGGCACGCCATCCGCTGCGTCCATACACCCTGGATTATGTCCGCCTGGCATTTGATGAATTTGACGAACTGGCTGGCGACCGCGCGTATGCGGACGACAAAGCCATCGTGGGTGGTATCGCTCGCCTGGACGGTCGTCCGGTGATGATTATCGGCCACCAGAAAGGTCGTGAAACCAAAGAAAAAATTCGCCGCAATTTTGGTATGCCGGCACCGGAAGGGTATCGCAAAGCGCTGCGCCTGATGGAAATGGCAGAACGCTTCAATATGCCGATCATCACCTTCATCGACACCCCGGGCGCATACCCAGGCGTGGGCGCGGAAGAACGTGGTCAGTCCGAAGCGATTGCGCGCAACCTGCGTGAAATGTCCCGCCTGAACGTACCGGTCATCTGTACCGTTATCGGTGAAGGTGGCTCTGGCGGTGCGCTGGCGATTGGCGTGGGCGACAAAGTGAATATGCTGCAGTACAGCACCTATTCCGTTATCTCCCCGGAAGGTTGTGCGTCCATTCTGTGGAAAAGCGCCGATAAAGCCCCGCTGGCTGCTGATGCGATGGGGATCATTGCGCCGCGTCTGAAAGAGCTGAAACTGATCGACTCGATCATTCCGGAACCGCTGGGTGGTGCTCACCGTAACCCGGAAGCGATTGCCGCGTCTCTGAAAGCACAGCTGATCGCCGATCTGGCGGATCTCGACGTGCTGAGCAAAGACGATCTGCGTAACCGCCGTTACCAGCGTCTGATGAGCTACGGCTACGCCTGATAAGCCCGCAAAGACCATTCCGAAAAGCCACACTGCGTTGTGGCTTTTTTTATACCCCCTGTTTACCTCAACTATGATTAACTTAGGTTTTTTTCAGGAGGTAACCGTGAATATTATTGCCATCATGGGGCCACACGGCGTCTTTTATAAAGATGAGCCGGTAAAGGAGTTTGAACAGGCGCTACAGGCGCAAGGGTTTCAGATAATCTGGCCGCAAAACAGCAGTGACCTGCTGAAATTCATCGAACACAACCCGCGTATTTGCGGCGTCATATTTGACTGGGACGAATACGACCTCGAGTTGTGTAGCGAAATCAATCAGCTCAATGAATACCTGCCGCTGTACGCTTTTATCAATACCCACTCGACGATGGACGTCAGTGTTAGCAGCAATGGAATAGTGACCCACCCCAGCAGCTGAATTTTGACCCTGGGGTTAAGCTGCTCTCTCTGAAAGGGAGAGCGTATGGTTACTTTCGAGGCTGTTATGGAAATTCATATTCTTCACAAACAGGGGATGAGCATTCGCACCATTGCCTCCCATCTGGGCGTATCCCGCAATACCGTTCGAAAATATCTCAAAAATCAGAAGGCGGAGCCCGTCTATTCGCCACGCCCTAAAGCTGCCAGTCTGCTCGACCCGCATCGTGACTACA
>NZ_CBFFRL010000061.1:0-25717 GCF_965644215.1 Phytobacter sp. V69 | reverse complement strand
CGGCCTCATTTCTCGCTGCCGTCCAGATCAGATGCATCGCTCTCTGGGCTAAAATCTTGTGACGACACTATCTAACGAAACGGCAGATTGCCATGAGATCGTGCTCACATTTCGTCGATCTGCTGCACCATTACCCACCAGTACCGGCACTGACAAAGTGCATATATTTTCGACACCCTTGCGCAAAAACGCGTTTTAAATACCTCTTTCATCAGTGGGTTCCGAAAAAAGCGGCGCTTTTGCGTTCTGGCAAGCCTTTTGCACAGACCAGTACAAGAGTTTCTCTGTCATTCAGGCGGAGATAAGGAGCGAACCGTGTTGAGCTTACGTGCAGTGAATCAGTATTACGGCAATCAACATACGTTGTGGAACGTCGACCTCGACCTCGCCCCCGGCGTATGTACTTCGGTTATCGGCCTTCCCGGGATGGGCAAAACCACGCTTATTAACTGTATTACCGGCTATCTGCCCGTTGAAAGCGGTAGCATGGTCTGGCAGGAAGCGGGGGCGCCTCCCCAGGATTTACTCAACGTGCAGGCGGAACATCGCAGCGCAATGGGTATTGGCTATGTCCCCCAGGACAGGCGGATCTTCTCGCAAATGACCGTCGAGGAGAACCTGCACATCGCGATGCTGGCCTGTGGAGAACCCCGCAGCACCGTCAACCGCGAGGTGTATGACCTGTTTCCCGAGCTTTATGCGCTACGACAGGTGAAAGGCTCGGGGCTGTCCGAAGATAATCAGCATCAGCTGGCGATGGCGCGCGCGCTGGTGAATCGCCCGCGGCTGTTGATTCTTGACGAACCCACGCGCGGGCTGGGGCAGGCGTTTATCCATAAACTGGGGAATTTGATTGTCCGGCTCAATCAGGATTTCGGTATGACTATCCTGCTGGCCGAACAGCATCTGTCGTTTATTCGTCGGGTCGCTGACCGCTTTTGCCTGTTGCATCGCGGTCGCAATGTCGCTGAGGGGGATGTCAGACAGCTGGACGACCAGATTCTGTCGAACTGGATGTCGCCGGAGTCAGCACGCTGAGATCGAGATAATGACCGTTTTGTGTAGCGAACGGCGCGTGGCTAAGCCAGGGGATTTCCCCGAGCAGTGGGGCTTTTAACACGCGCCGTAGCGTTGCAAGATATTCTGTATGCCGTTGGCCTGGCGGCTGAACATCATTGGCAATCCAGCCCGCAAAGCGCAATCCCGCCTGCTCTACTGCCTGCGCCGTTAACATGGCGTGGTTGATACACCCCAGCTTCACGCCCACCACCAGAATCACCGGCAATTGCTCGGCTACGACCCAATCAGCGAAGGTGAATGTCTCCGACAGCGGCGTAAACCAGCCCCCTGCCCCTTCCGTCAATATCCAGTCAGCCTCGGTTTCCAGCGCTTTAAGCCCGGAAGACATCCCCTCAAGCGTAATGGGCGTATCGGATTCCGCGCTGACAATATGCGGCGATGTTGGTTCTGCGAAGGTCCAGGGGTTCACCTGCGAATACTCAAGCATTGTGCTGCTGTTGTGCAGCAGGGCCAGCGCATCACTGTTGCGTAGCCCCTCCGGGGTGATATCGCTGCCAGATGCCACCGGTTTGTAGCCTGCTGTTCGCAGCCCTTGTTGATTTGCGGCCTGCAGCAGCGCGCAGCTTGCCACCGTTTTTCCGACCTCAGTGTCCGTGCCGGTGACAAAATAACGTTCAGTCACGCGTAATAACTCCCCAAAATAGTTGATAAGTGAGCGGGAATGTCCCGTGACGTTGCGGCCAGGCCAGCTGTAAGCGCTGCAGCCCGCCGCGTGTGAGCCCTCGCGTACGCCCGGTATGCAGATGGGTCGCCCCAATCCCTTTGAGCGAGCGCATGGCCTCCAGCGCATCAGAAAACGGCAGCGTAATGGGCACAATGCCTGCCTGATAGCGCCAGCCTGATAAGGCAGCGTGGATATGCTCAGCGGGTAGAAAACGGTTGGCGTGCGGTTGTTCATCTATTGCCCGCCATGCCTGGTTCAGTTCGGGTAACGAACCGGCCACCAGGGTGGTAAAGGCAATTCGCCCACTGGGGCGCACCACGCGGTAGAGCTCCGCCAGCGCCCGATGCACATCATCACACCACTGCACCGCCAAATTGCTCCAGGCAAGGCAAAACTCAGCGGACGGGAAAGGCATGGCTTCGATATCCGCCAGCACATAACGTGTGGCCGCCTGGCTGCGGCGGGCCTCGTCCAGCATGGGCGCGGAGATATCCAGCGCCGTCACCTGCGCCCCCTGCTCTCGCCAGTAGCGGCTTAGTAACCCCGGTCCGCATCCGGCATCCAGCACCTGTTCGACAGGGGCTGGATAGAGATGAGAGAGCAGTAAATCCGCGCTCTGTTTCTGTAACCCATTGTGTTGGGTGTAACTGCGGGCAGCGCGCCCAAAGGAGGCGGCAACGGCTTGTTTATCAACGCGCGTCATGCAATGTCTCCAGCAGCCACTCAATGTCTTGCGGCTCGTGGGCGGCGGTGAGCGTCAGGCGTAGCCGGGCGGTGCCGGGAGGAACGGTCGGCGGGCGAATCGCCGTCACCCAGCAGCCGTGTTCACGCAAATGGGCGGCAAGTTGCAACGCGCGGCTGTTTTCGCCAACGATCAGCGGCTGAATGGCGCAGTCAGACGCGGTCACCTGTAAGTTTTGCGCCTGCGCGCCCGCGCGGAATTGTGCGATAAGGGCGTTCAGTTTTTGCCGGCGCTGTGCGCCATCATCAGCGCGAATCACCGCCAGCGAGGCGCTTAGCGCCACGGCCTGTGCGGGCGGCATACTGGTGCTGTAAATAAGATGGCGGGCGAACTGGATCAGGTACTCTGCCAGCGCCTCGCTGCACAGCACCGCTGCCCCGCTCACGCCAACGCCTTTGCCGAAGGTCACAATCAGAATATCCGGCGTGACCTGCCGGGCGTGGCAGCTCCCCCGTCCTTCCTCACCGCACACACCGATGCCGTGGGCATCGTCGACCATCAGCCAGCCGCTTGCCTGCCGGGTCGCCCTGGCGATATCAGCCAGCGGCGCACTGTCGCCGTCCATGCTGAATACCCCTTCGGTGACCACCAGCTGTTCGCCGCTGATCGGTTTTGCCAGCAGCGTCGCGAGATGGGCGACATCGTTATGGGCAAAGCGACGTAGCTCCGCCGGGCTGAGGTTTGCGGCTTCAAGCAACGAGGCGTGGCTTAGCCTGTCAGCGACGATACGATCGTCTTTATTACCCAGTGCGGTAATCACCGCCTGATTGGCGGCAAATCCCGAGATAAACAGCAACGCGCGCGGGTACCCCAGCCAGTCGGCCAGCTCGGCCTCCAACTGTTGATGCGCCAGGGTGTAACCGCTCACGTGACCGGAGCCACCGCTGCCGACGCCGTACTTTTCCGCCCCCTGTTGCCAGGCGCGAATAATCGCCGGATGCTGGCTTAAGCCCAGATAATCGTTACTGGAGAAGTTGCGATAGCGCTGCCCATCGCGAGTCAGCCAGCGCCCGGCGCCCTGCTCCACGCACTGGCGCGTGCGCAAGGCATCATTCTGTCGACGGATGGCTAACGCGTCTTCGATGCGTCGTTGCCAGCTCATACCGCAGCCGCATTGTAATACTGTTCGGTATCCGCCTGCATCAGCTGTTGTTCGAGCTGCTCCTGCTGCTCGATGTCACCGTTGAGCACCTCGGTCTGCTCCGGGTTCAGCCCCAGCTTGCGGAACAGCTGTAGGTCTTTGTCCTCTTCCGGGTTTGGCGTGGTCAGCAGTTTGCAGCCGTAGAAAATGGAGTTTGCCCCGGCCATAAAGCACATGGCCTGAGTTTGTTCGTTCATCTGTTCACGTCCGGCAGACAGACGGACATGCGATGCGGGCATCATTATGCGCACCACGGCGATGGTGCGGATAAAATCGAAGGCGTCGACATCCTCGTTATCCGCCAGCGGTGTGCCTTTGACTTTCACCAGCATGTTGATGGGCACGCTTTCCGGCGGCGTGGGCAGGTTTGCCAGTTGCAGCAATAACCCGGCGCGGTCGGTGACGGTTTCGCCCAGACCAACAATACCGCCGGAACAGACTTTGATCCCCGCATCGCGCACTTTATCCAGCGTGTCCAGGCGCTCCTGATAGCTGCGGGTGGTGATGATGTTGCCGTAAAATTCCGGCGAGGTATCGAGGTTGTGGTTGTAGTAATCCAGCCCGGCGTGCGCCAGACGCTGCGCCTGGCTGCCGCTGAGCGTGCCGAGCGTCATACAGGCTTCCAGGCCCATCGCCTTCACTCCTTCAACCATCTGCTCAAGATACGGCATATCGCGATCGTGTGGGTTCTTCCAGGCGGCGCCCATGCAGAAACGCGTTGAACCGGCGTTTTTTGCCTTACGGGCTGAATCCAGCACCTGCTCCACTTCCATCAAACGTTCGGTTTCCAGGCCAGTTTTGTAGCGCGAGCTCTGCGGGCAGTATTTGCAGTCTTCCGGGCAGGCGCCGGTTTTAATCGACAGCAGCGTACTAACCTGCACCTGGCGCGGATCGAAATGCTGGCGGTGAACCTGCTGCGCTTCGAACAATAGCTCCAGCAGGGGTTTTTGAAACAGGGAGGTGACTTGCGACATTGTCCAGCGTGTCTGGTGAGCCATCGGGGCTTCTCCAAAGGGTGTTGTTAAATCTCGATTTGGGTTATGCTTGTAAACCTAAATGTTTTTAATTTGGTTTACAAGTCGATTATGACAACGGACGATCTTGCCTTTGACCAGCGCCATATCTGGCACCCTTACACTTCCATGACCTCTCCGCTGCCGGTTTATCCGGTGCAATCCGCACAGGGATGCGAACTGACGCTTGCCAGCGGCGAGCGCCTGATAGACGGAATGTCCTCCTGGTGGGCAGCCATCCACGGCTATAACCACCCGGTACTCAACGCGGCAATGAAAGCGCAAATTGACGCCATGTCGCACGTGATGTTTGGCGGTATCACCCACGCACCCGCCGTTGCCCTGTGCCGCAAACTGGTGGCGATGACCCCGGACAATCTGGAGTGTGTCTTCCTGGCCGACTCCGGCTCCGTGGCGGTGGAAGTAGCGATGAAAATGGCCCTCCAGTACTGGCAGGCGAAAGGCGAGCCACACCAGCGGTTTCTCACCTTCCGTAATGGCTACCACGGGGACACCTTTGGTGCGATGTCGGTCTGCGATCCGGATAACTCCATGCACAGCCTGTGGCAGGGCTATCTGCCGGAAAACCTGTTCGCGCCTGCGCCGCAAAGCCGTTTCGATGGTGAGTGGGACGAGCGCGATATGGTGGGTTTTGCCCGCCTGATGGCCGCGCACCGCCATGAGATCGCCGCGGTGATCCTTGAACCCATCGTGCAGGGTGCCGGGGGCATGCGCATGTACCATCCAGAGTGGCTTACGCGCATCCGTAAAATGTGCGACCGGGAAGGGATATTGCTGATTGCCGATGAGATTGCCACCGGCTTTGGCCGCACCGGCAAGCTGTTTGCCTGCGGACACGCCGGGATTGCGCCGGATATTCTTTGCCTTGGCAAAGCCTTAACCGGTGGCACCATGACGCTTTCCGCCACGCTGACAACGCGCCAGGTGGCAGAAACCATCAGCAACGGTGAAGCGGGCTGCTTTATGCACGGGCCGACATTTATGGCCAATCCCCTGGCCTGCGCGGCGGCAACCGCCAGCCTGGACCTGCTGGAAAGCGGCGAATGGCAAACCCAGGTGGTTGCGATTGAACGCCAGCTCCGTGAAGAACTCGCGGCAGTGAGCAATAGCGCCAACGTGGCTGACGTCCGCGTGCTGGGGGCAATTGGCGTGGTGGAGACCACAAGGCCCGTCAACATGGCCGCGTTGCAGCGTTTCTTTGTTGAACAAGGAGTGTGGATCCGCCCGTTTGGTCGCCTCATTTACCTGATGCCGCCTTATGCAATAAGTGCCGAACAGTTGTCGCGCTTAACCCAGGCGGTGATTGCCGCCGTCACCATAGACGAGATGTTTATCGCCTGAGGCGGGGATGCACTACACTGTGGGGATCACTTCCCCCCGGAATCAGGAGGTCAATATGAAGCTAATCAGTCACGATTTACAGGACGGGAGCAAACTTCCCCATCTCCATGTCTTCAACGGCATGGGCTACGATGGCGACAATATTTCGCCGCATCTGGCCTGGGATGAGGTGCCTGCCGGCACCAAGAGTTTTGTCGTCACCTGCTACGACCCGGATGCCCCAACGGGCTCCGGCTGGTGGCACTGGGTAGTGGCAAACCTGCCCGCCGATACCCGCGTGTTGCCGCAGGGTTCCGGCTCCGGGTTAAGCGCCCTGCCGGACGGCGCTATCCAGACACGCACCGATTTTGGCAAAGCGGGTTACGGTGGTGCCGCTCCGCCGAAAGGGGAAACCCACCGCTATATTTTCACCGTTTATGCGCTGGATGTTCCGGCGATAGAAGTTGACGCCGACGCCAGCGGTGCGATGGTCGGCTTTAACGTGCATTTCCATTCTCTCGCCAGTGCGTCCATCACCGCCCTTTTTAGCTAAAAAACCATTCATTTGAAGCCGATTTGCACAATCGGCTTCCCGTTTCGCTCAACTTAGTATAAAAAAGCAGGCTTCTGACGAACTCATTTAAACTTGCACAGCTGGAGTACCCCTTGAACACATTCTCGGTTTCTCGTCTGACGCTGGCACTGGCTTTTGGCGTGACACTGACCGCCTGTAGCTCAACGCCGCCGGATCAACTGCCTTCTCAGCAAACTGCACCGGGCACGGCGTCTCGTCCGATCCTGACCGCAGGCGAAGCAAAGAACTTCGTTGCCGCTAATTATTTCGCCGACCTGACGCCAAATGCCGCCGCGTGGAAGCCTTATGCTATTCGTCTGCCGGCGCAGGCAAACTTTGTGGTTGGCCCGGCGGGTACGCCTGGCGTCACGCACAACACCATTCAGGCAGCGGTTGACGCGGCAATCAACAAACACTCCAGCGATCGTCAGTTCATTGCCGTGATGCCGGGTGATTACGAAGGCACGGTTTATGTTCCTGCGGCCTCCGGCAGCGTGACCATTTACGGTACCGGCGAAAAACCGCTGGACGTGAAAATCGGTCTGGCTATCGACTCTGAAATGGACAGCACCACCTGGCGTAAACTGGTCAATCCATCAGGCAAATACATGCCGGGTAAACCGGCCTGGTACATGTTTGATAAATGCCAGAGCAACCGCAACGCCACCGTTGGCGTGATGTGCTCCGCTGTCTTCTGGTCTCAGAACAACGGTCTGCAGTTGCAGAACCTGACTATCCAGAACAGCCTCGGCGACAGCGTTGACGCGGGCAACCACCAGGCCGTTGCTTTCCGTAGCGATGGCGACAAAGTGCAGCTCAACAACGTCAATATCCTGGGCCGCCAGAATACCTTCTTCGTGACCAACAGCAGCGTAGACAACACCCTGCGTAACGATCGTCAGACCCGTACGCTTGTGACCAACAGCTACGTCGAAGGGGATGTGGATATCGTGGCAGGCCGCGGCGCCGTGGTGTTTGATAACACAGACTTCCGCGTCGTGAATTCCCGCACTCAGCAGGAAGGCTACGTGTTCGCACCGGCTACGCTTGCCAGCGTTAATTTCGGCTTCCTGGCCACCAACAGCCGCTTTACCGCTACCGGTAACGGCATTGCACAACTGGGCCGTTCACTGGACGTTGATGCCAAAACCAATGGCCAGGTTGTAATTCGCGACAGCGTGATCAATGAAGGCTTCAACGTTGCAAAACCGTGGGCAGCTGCGGCGGCCTCTGGTCGTGAGTTTGCCGGTAACACAGGTGCTGTGGATGATAAAGGTAACGTCCAGCGTCAGCTGAACGATGCGCGCTTCAACCGCATGTGGGAATTCAACAACCGTGGCGTAGGTAGCCAGGTCGTTGCTGAACCGAAAAAATAAGCCTCCTGAAACGAAAAAACCTCGCCGCGGCGAGGTTTTTTTATCCCTGAAAATCAGTACGCGTTAACCACGACCCACATCGGACCCTGGCCTACAGCATAGCGGGATTTCTCAGTCAGCAGACCCTGTTCGCCGGTAATTTCATACAGCGCGATATGGTGGGATTTCTGCCCTGCCGCTACCAGGAATTTGCCGCTGTGGTCGACATTAAAGCCGCGCGGCTGGGTTTCTGTTGGCTGGAAGCCCTCGATAGCCAGTACGCTGCCGTCTTCTGACACGCCGAACACGGTGATCAGGCTGGCGGTACGGTCACAGGCATACAGATGGCGACCATCCGGGGTGATATGGATATCCGCCGCCCAGCGGGTATCGGTAAAGTCTGCTGGCATCATATCCAGCGTCTGCACGCATTCAATCTTGCCGTGCGCATCATTCAGCTGCCATACGTCAACAGAGCTGTTCAGCTCATTCACACAGTAGGCAAAGCGTTTGTTCGGGTGGAAAGCGATATGGCGCGGGCCCGCACCTTCAACCGTGGTGACTTCCGCCGGTTCTTGCGGCTGCAGGTTGCCGTCTTCGGACAGGGTAAACAGGCAGATGCGATCTTGTTTCAGCGCCGGAACCCACAGGGTGCGGTTGTCTGGCGAAATGTTCGCGGAGTGACAGCCTTCCAGCCCTTCCACCACGTCCAGCGTTTCGGTCGGGATGCCGTCGTCCAGACGGGTGACGCTGACGCAGCCAGCGTTATAGGAACCGCTGAACAGGAAACGACCGCTGTGGTCGGTAGAGATGTGCGTCGGGCTACCCGGCAGAGCGGTTTCTGCGGTAAAGGTCAGCGCACCGTCGTCTGGCGCAATACGGTAAGCAATAACGCGGAATTCCGGGCGTACGCCAACGTAGAGGTAACGTTTGTCAGGGCTTATAACCATCGGCTGAACCTGGCCGGGAACATCCACCACCTGCACAAGCGTCAGGGTGCCTTCAGGATTCAAACGCCAGACATGAATCTGCTGACTTTCCGGGCTGGCGGTATAAACGGTTTGTTTCATGAATACTCCTTTCCTCGATACTGCGTTAATTTACCAGGATAGCCTTTTTTCGTGGTTAATGCTGAATATCGGGCGCAGATTTTGCCCACGGCGCGACTCGGTGTACCATCCCGAAAGAGCCAAATTCATCATTGACCACGGAAAACGACATGACCTCGCGTGTATTAGCACTGGATTTAGACGGTACCTTACTGACCCCCAAAAAAACGCTGCTTCCCTCTTCTCTCGAAGCGCTTGCCCGGGCAAAAGCAGCCGGACATCAGTTAATTATTGTCACCGGGCGGCATCACGTTGCCATCCATCCTTTTTATCAGGCACTGGCGCTCGATACACCTGCAATTTGCTGTAATGGCACTTATTTGTATGATTATCAGGCAGAAAAAGTGATAACCGCCGATCCGCTGCCGGTTTCGCAAGCGGTTCAGTTGATTGAGATGCTGGAATCCCACGACGTCCACGGTCTGATGTATGTCGATAACGCCATGCTCTATGAAAAGCCGACCGGTCATGTCATCCGCACCAATAACTGGGCACAAACCCTGCCGCCGGAACAGCGTCCGGTCTTCACACAGGTAGACTCACTGCGCGCTGCCGCAAATGATGTCGATGCCATCTGGAAATTCGCCCTGACCGACGAAGACACCCATAAACTCAAGCAGTTTGCCCATACCGTTGAGCAGACGCTGGGGCTGGAATGCGAATGGTCCTGGCACGATCAGGTCGATATCGCGCGTGCGGGCAACAGCAAAGGCAAACGCCTTACCGAGTGGGTCACATCACAAGGTTTGTCGATGAAAGATGTAGTGGCGTTCGGCGACAACTACAACGACATCAGCATGCTGGAAGCTGCAGGCGTTGGCGTTGCGATGGGAAATGCCGATGACGCGGTCAAAGCCCGCGCCAACGTAGTGATTGGCGATAACACGACCGACAGCATCGCCAGCTTTATCTACAGCCAGCTACTGTAATCAGGCGGTGATCGATACGCTCTTAATCTGTGCGTAGAGCCACAGGCCAGGTTTGATGATCAGCTCATCCCTGGCCCACGGGCTGATCCGCGCCCACAGCGTTCTTCCGCCCACGTCCAACTGGACTCCCACCTGCCCATCCAAATCGTAGTTTTGCACCACTTTTGCCCGCAGAATATTACGAATACTGGTATTGCTGGCTGGTTGCAGTACCAGCGACACATCCGTTGCCTGAATGCGAATACGTACCGCGGCCTGAATCGGCTTGTCCAGCTTATTCACCCACAGATGCTGATCGCCCAGCGCCAGCGCCGTCATGGCGTAATGCGGATGATGCTCCAGTACGCTCACTTTCAGAATGCTGCTCTGCTGCTCCTGCGGCAGCCACGGGTGCATCACGCTGCTTCCCCAGACATCTTCCAGGTTACCAAACGCTTTTACCGCGCCCGCCTCCAGCACCATCACTTTATCGGCGAGATGCTGTATCTCATCCAGCGAGTGGCTGACATAGAGCATAGGAATGTTGATTTCCCGCGCCAGGCGTTGCAGATACGGCAACAGTTCGCGTTTACGCGGGATATCGAGCGACGCCAGCGGTTCGTCCAGCAACATCAGTTCCGGCGCGGTTAACAGGGCGCGGCCAATCGCCACACGCTGTTTTTCCCCACCCGACAGCCCGCCAGGCAGGCGATCCAGAAGCTGTTCGATACCCAGCAGCGCCACCAGCTTGTCAAACTGCCCGACCATGGATTTCGCCATGCCATAACGCAGGTTACCCAGCACTTTGTAGTGCAGGAACAGTCGCGCATCCTGGAAGACATAACCGACCCTGCGCTTTTCCGGCGGCAGACAGATTTTTTTCTCTGCGTCATAGAGCACGCGATCGTTTAGCACGATCCGTCCCTGCTCCGGGCGCGTTAAGCCGCTAATTGCATTAATAAGCGACGTCTTCCCCGCCCCCGATACGCCAAATACCGCGGTGATACCGCTCGCCGGCAGGCTTTCGGCAACGTGCAGATGATGGGTGCCCAGCGTCTGACTAAAATTCAGCTCCAGCATGACTTATCTCCCTGTCCGTTCACGGCTAAGGCGCGCCAGCCATTCTGAAATCAGCAGCGACACGAGGGCCAGAATAATGGAGATCGCACACAGACGCGCCGCCGCCATTTCGCCGCCAGGCGTCTGAATAAGGGTGTACATGGCCGAAGGAATGGTGCGCGTTTCCCCTGGAATGTTTGAGACAAAGGTGATGGTCGCGCCGAACTCGCCCAGTGAGCGGGCAAAGGCCAGAACGGTGCCGACAATAATCCCCGGCAGCGTTAACGGCAGCGTAATGGTCATAAACACGCGCCAGCGCCCGGCACCTAAGGTGCGGGCGGCCTGCTCAAGTTTGGTGTCGACGCCTTCCAGCGCCAGGCGAATGGCGCGGACCATCAGCGGAAACGACATCACTGCCGCCGCCAGTACCGCACCTCGCCAGCTAAAGGCGAAGGTAATACCGAACCAGTCATAGAGCCACTGGCCGATAAATCCACGTCTTCCCATGGCAACGAGCAGTAAATACCCCACGACAACTGGGGGGAGAACCAGGGGAAGATGAAGGATGCTGTCAAGCAAGGCTTTGCCTGGAAAGGTGCAGCGCACCAGTAACCAGGCAAAGAAGATCCCAAAGGGCAAGCTAATGACAACCGCGAGGGAAGAAACTTTCAGGCTAAGCATCACTGCCTGCAATTCGGGATCCGTTAATATCATTAGTGTGTCGTAAATCCGTAACGTTTAAACACGGCGGAAGCTTCCGGGGTTTTCAGATAATCATAGAACGCGCTAACCGTTGCGTTTTTATGACCTTCGGTGATCGCCATCGGGTATTCCACTTTCTGGTGAGAGTTTTCCGGGAAGGTCCCGACCACTTTCACGCCCTTGCTGGCCACGGCGTCAGAACCGTAAACGATACCCAGCGGGGCTTCGCTACGTTCAACCAGTGCCAGTGCACCACGTACGTCCTCTGCTGGCGCCAGGCTCGGGGACAATTTATCCCACGCACCCAGTTTCTGCAGGGCTTCTTTCGCATAGATACCTGCCGGAACGTGCTCCGGGTCGCCGACAGCCAGACGACCGCCTTTCAGCAGGCTTGCCCAGTCGGTTTTCGCGTCAACGGTAATGTCACCCTGCGCACTGCTTTTCGGTGCCACAATCACCAGGCTATTGCCCAGCAGCGTTACGCGCGTTCCGGTATCAATACTCTTTTTCTCAACCGCGTAATCCATCCATTTCTGGTCAGCAGAAATGAACAGGTCAGCAGGCGCGCCCGCTTCGATTTGACGAGCCAGCGTAGAAGAAGAAGCAAACGACGAAACCACTTCGACGTTTTTCTCTTTCTTATAGGCAGCCGCAATGTCCTGCATTGCGTTTGTCAGCGACGCTGCCGCAAAAACGGTAATTTTCCCTTCATCAGCTAACGCATGACCGGCAACAGAAAGAGATAATGTAGCCCCAGCAAAAAGGCGTAACCATGTACGTGCCATCAGTAACTCCTGTGAGTGTCGTTATATATGTCAAAACATAACGATATTACCAGATGTTTCTGGGGGTTGATCATACCCATCACGAATTACTGTTATTTCTGAGATATCGGCAGGATTATGCACATCTTGAATAGCAAAACGCCCGCGATGGCGGGCGTTTTTTAATTTAGCGGCGTTGTGCGGGGCGGTCGCGATGGCCAACGTTGGAAAATATGTTGAATACTTCACCCAGGCCATAGATTAACCCCAGGATGATAGCCATCACCACAGGGACCATGATTACGGCAAAAACTAAGCTTTTCAATAACTCAAACATGGTCAACTCCATTTAATGTAAGCGGCTATTCTACCCTGAAAAACGTGAAAATCCTGTTCCTTTTGTGCCACGGTTATTACACTTACTTTAATTTACGTCAAAAATGACTTTTTGCGACAGGATTAAGTGCCATGCAGGCTGAAATTCTTCTTACCCTCAAACTTCAGGAACGGCTTTTTGCCGACCCGCGCCGCATTACGCTACTCAAGCAGATCGAACAAACGGGTTCTATAAGCCAGGGGGCGAAGAATGCAGGCATCAGCTATAAAAGCGCCTGGGATGCCATCAACGAAATGAATCAGCTCAGCGAACAGACGCTGGTAGAACGCGCTACCGGGGGGAAAGGCGGCGGCGGTGCTGTCGTCACCCGTTACGGTCAACGCCTGATTCAACTCTATGATTTGCTCGGCCAGATTCAACAAAAAGCGTTCGATGTGTTAAGCGATGATGACGCTATGCCGCTAAACAGCCTGCTGGCAGCCATTTCCCGTTTTTCACTGCAAACCAGCGCCCGCAACCAGTGGTTTGGCACCATTACCGCCCTCGACCACCAGCAGGTTCAGCAGCATGTGGATGTGCTTCTGGCGGATGGCACAACCACCCTCAAAGTGGCGATCACCACACAAAGCGTGCAGCGTCTGGACCTGACGGAAGGCAAAGAGGTACTGGTGCTGCTAAAAGCCCCGTGGGTGGGCGTCACGACGGACGATGCCGTTGCGCAGCAGGCCGATAACCAGTTCCGTGGACGCATCAGCCATATTGAGCGCGGCGAACTGCAGTGCGAAGTCCTGATGGCGCTGCCGGATGGCCAGCAGCTATGCGCGACCGTTCCGGTGCAACAAGCGCAAGATCTAAAGGAAGACGCTGAGGTCACCGCATATTTTAATGCTGACAAGGTCATTCTTGCCACGTTGTGCTGAGTCGATTGACAAGTTGCCTGACAACACGTATCCCTGTTTGTATCGCTGCAAAAAATGGGATACATCATGTCATCGTTGCAAATTTCGCAAGGCACGTTTCGTCTTGGCGACACCCAAACTCTGTCGATTAATCACTTAACGCTCCAGTCTGGTGAAAGCTGGGCCTTTGTTGGCGCGAACGGTAGCGGGAAATCGGCGCTGGCTAAAGCGCTGGCTGGCGAATTGACACTCCTGAAAGGAGACCGCCAGTGTACCTTCTCGCACATCACCCGCCTGTCATTTGAACAGCTGCAAAAACTGGTCAGTGAAGAGTGGCAACGCAATAACACCGATATGCTGAGCCCCGGGGAAGACGACACCGGGCGCACCACCGCTGAAATCATCCAGGATGAGGTAAAAGACGCCGCGCGCTGCCAGCAACTGGCCGAACGTTTTGGCATCACCTCCCTGCTCTCACGCCGCTTTAAATATCTCTCCACCGGGGAGACGCGCAAAACCCTGCTATGCCAGGCGCTGATGTCACAACCCGATCTACTGATCCTTGACGAGCCTTTCGATGGCCTGGACGTTAACTCACGCCACAATCTTGCCGAACTGCTCGCCGAGCTCAACGCCGACGGTTACACCCTGGTACTGGTACTTAACCGCTTCGATGAAATCCCGGATTTTGTGCAGAACGCGGGCGTGCTGGCTGACTGTGCACTGACAGAAATCGGCGAAAAATCGGCGCTGTTACAGCAGGCATTGATTGCGCAACTGGCGCATAGCGAAAATCTGGCGGGCATGGCCCTGCCGGAACCGGATGCGCCACCAGCCCGCGAACAGCTGACTTCCGGCGAGCCGCTGATTGCCCTGAAAGATGGTGTGGTTTCCTATAACGATCGCCCGATCATTAACCATCTCGACTGGACGGTTCGTCCGGGCGAACACTGGCAAATTAGCGGGCCGAACGGTGCGGGCAAATCGACGCTGCTTAGCCTGGTCACCGGCGATCATGCGCAAGGCTACAGCAATGATTTAACTCTCTTTGGTCGCCGTCGCGGCAGTGGCGAAACTATTTGGGATATTAAGAAGCATATCGGTTATGTCAGCAGTAGCCTGCATCTGGACTATCGTGTCAGCACAACGGTGCGCAATGTGATCCTTTCCGGCTATTTTGACTCAATTGGCATTTACCAGGTCGTTTCGGATAAACAGCGCAAGCTGGCGCTGCAGTGGCTGGACATTGCGGGCTTTAACGCCAAAACCGCCGATGCGCCGTTTCACAGTCTTTCATGGGGGCAACAGCGCCTGGCGCTGATTGTCCGCGCGCTGGTCAAACACCCGACGCTGCTGATCCTTGATGAGCCGCTGCAAGGGCTGGATCCGCTTAACCGCCAGTTGATTCGCCGTTTTGTTGATGTACTGATTGGCGAAGGCGAAACGCAGTTGCTGTTTGTCTCCCACCATGCCGGTGACGCCCCGTCGTGCATCACCCATCGCTTACAGTTTGTCCCGGACGGCGACAGCTGGCGCTACCAGTTTGATTGAGTTTTCACAGGCGGGCGCATTAGCCCGTCTCTACTTTCATGACATTTTCAGAATTTATGCATCATCACGTCATCATTTATCTGATTTATAATCAGTTAGGAGGGCGGAGAATGTATTGCTTATTGCAGTGTAAGCGATTCCACTAATTTATCACATATCACAGTTTTGCCATCTCTGTTATGCTAAAGTTTATTCATAACATACGCCTGATGGAGTGATATATGAGAGTTCTGGTTACGGGTGGTAGCGGTTACATTGGAAGTCATACCTGCGTGCAACTGCTACAAAATGGCCATGACGTCATCATTCTCGACAACCTGTGTAACAGTAAACGCAGCGTCGTGCCGGTGCTTGAGCGCCTGGGGGGCAAATCAGCCCTGTTTGTCGAAGGTGATATTCGTGACGAAGCACTGCTGGCCGAGATCCTACACGATCATGCAATCGAAGCGGTTATCCACTTCGCGGGGCTGAAAGCCGTTGGCGAATCGGTGGCCAAACCGCTGGAGTACTACGACAACAACGTCAATGGCACACTGCGCCTGATTAATGCCATGCGCGCGGCCAACGTCAAAAACTTCATTTTTAGCTCCTCCGCGACGGTCTATGGCGACCAGCCGCAAATTCCTTACGTCGAAAGTTTCCCCACCGGCACCCCGCAAAGCCCATATGGCAAAAGCAAGCTGATGGTTGAGCAGGTCCTGACAGACCTGCAAAAAGCCCAGCCGGACTGGAGCATTGCCCTGCTGCGTTATTTCAACCCGGTTGGTGCACATCCGTCAGGTGATATGGGGGAAGACCCGCAGGGTATCCCGAATAACCTGATGCCGTACATTGCCCAGGTTGCCGTAGGCCGCCGTGATTCACTGGCGGTATTTGGCAATGACTACCCGACCCCTGACGGTACCGGTGTGCGCGATTACATCCACGTGATGGATCTGGCCGACGGTCACGTTGCGGCGATGGAAAAGCTGGCGGGCAAGCAAGGCGTACACATCTATAACCTCGGTGCAGGCGTGGGCAGCAGCGTCCTCGACGTGGTTAATGCGTTCAGCAAAGCCTGTGGTAAACCGGTGGCGTACCACTTCGCCCCGCGTCGCGATGGCGATCTGCCGGCCTACTGGGCGGATGCAAGCAAAGCGGATAACGAGCTGAACTGGCGCGTAACCCGTACGCTTGATGAGATGGCACAAGACACCTGGCGCTGGCAGTCCCGCCATCCGCAGGGTTACGCAGATTAAAGGAATGGCCATGACGCAATTTAACCCGGTCGATCACCCACATCGCCGTTACAACCCGCTGACCGGACAATGGATTCTGGTTTCTCCGCACCGAGCGAAACGTCCCTGGCAGGGGGCGCAGGAAACACCGGCGAAACAGACCCTGCCCGCCCATGACCCGGACTGTTTTTTATGTCCAGGGAATACCCGCGTCACCGGGGATAAAAACCCCGATTACGCCAGCACGTATGTCTTCACCAATGACTTTGCCGCATTGATGACGGACACGCCGGATGCGCCGGAGAGCGACGATCCGCTGATGCGCAGCCAGAGCGCGCGCGGCACCAGCCGCGTTATCTGCTTCTCGCCGGATCACAGCAAAACGCTGCCGGAACTAAGCCTGAGCGCGCTGGAAAACGTGGTGAAAACCTGGCAGGAACAGACCGCCGATCTGGGCCAGCGCTACCCGTGGGTACAGGTTTTTGAGAATAAAGGCGCGGCAATGGGCTGCTCGAACCCGCACCCACATGGTCAGATTTGGGCCAACAGCTTCCTGCCCAATGAAGCCGAACGCGAAGATCGGCTGCAGAAAGAATATTTCAGCCAGTACGGTTCGCCGATGCTGGTGGATTACGCCGAGCGTGAGCGCAAAGACGGCAGCCGTACCGTCGTTGAAACCGAACACTGGCTGGCCGTGGTGCCTTACTGGGCGGCCTGGCCGTTCGAAACTCTGCTGCTGCCAAAAGCGCATATCCAGCGGATCACTGACTTAACCGACGTACAGCGCAGCGATCTTGCACTGGCGCTTAAACATCTGACCAGCCGCTACGATAACCTGTTCCAGTGCTCATTCCCCTACTCTATGGGCTGGCATGGTGCGCCATTCATTCAACAAGATAATACCCACTGGCAGCTGCACGCCCATTTTTACCCACCATTATTACGCTCCGCCACAGTGCGTAAGTTTATGGTCGGGTACGAAATGCTTGCTGAGACGCAGCGTGACCTGACGGCAGAACAAGCTGCCGAGCGTCTGCGCGCGGTCAGTGACATCCATTTCCGCGAATCCGGAGTTTAATCATGAGTCTGAAAGAGAAAACACAGTTCCTGTTTGCTGAGAAATTTGGCTACCCTGCCACCCATACCATCCAGGCTCCGGGGCGCGTAAACCTGATCGGCGAACATACCGATTATAACGACGGGTTTGTGCTGCCCTGCGCCATCGATTACCAGACGGTTATCAGCTGTTCACCGCGTCAGGATCGTACCGTGCGCATTATTGCCGCCGATTACGACAACCAGCAGGATGAATTCTCGCTGGATGCCCCGATCGTGACCCACGACACCCAGCAGTGGTCAAACTACGTGCGTGGCGTGGTGAAACACCTGCAGAAGCGTAACAAGAATTTTGGCGGCGCGGATTTGGTGATCAGCGGTAACGTCCCGCAGGGCGCGGGCCTGAGCTCTTCCGCCTCGCTGGAAGTGGCCGTTGGTACCGTGTTCCAGCAGCTGTACCATCTGCCGCTCGACGGCACGCAAATTGCCCTCAACGGTCAGGAAGCGGAAAACCAGTTTGTCGGCTGTAACTGCGGCATCATGGACCAGTTGATCTCCGCGCTGGGTAAAAAAGGCAGCGCGCTGCTGATCGACTGCCGCTCGCTGGGCAGCAAAGCGGTCTCCATGCCGGATGGCGTTTCCATCGTCATCATTAACAGCAACTTCAAACGTACGCTGGTGGGCAGCGAGTACAACACCCGACGTGAACAGTGTGAAACCGGCGCGCGTTTCTTCCAGGAAAAAGCGCTACGTGACGTGAATATCGATCAGTTCAACGCCGTCGCCCATGAGCTGGACCCGGTTGTTGCCAAACGCGTTCGTCACGTGCTTACCGAAAACGCCCGTACCGTGGAAGCGGCGAGCGCCCTGGAAAAAGGTGACCTGCAGCGGATGGGCGTGCTGATGGCTGAGTCCCATGCCTCTATGCGTGACGATTTCGAAATCACCGTGCCACAAATCGACACCCTGGTGGAGATCGTCAAAGCCACCATCGGCGATAAAGGCGGCGTACGCATGACCGGCGGCGGATTCGGAGGCTGCATCGTGGCACTGGTGCCAGAAGCGCTGGTGCCGGCGGTGAAAAAAGCCGTAGAGACACAGTACGAAGCCAAAACCGGTATCAAAGAGACGTTCTACGTGTGCAAACCTTCACAGGGAGCGGGACAGTGCTAAATGAATCTTCCGGGGCAGCGCCTGATGGACTGCCCTTCCGCCTGATTACCCTGCGCAACAGCGCGGGGATGGTGGTGACAGTGATGGACTGGGGTGCCACGCTGCTTTCAGCACGGGTGCCGCTTTCCGATGGTTCGGTGCGCGAAGCGCTGCTCGGTTGCGCCACGCCCGAGCACTATATTCACCAAGCCTCGTTTCTGGGCGCATCGGTTGGCCGTTACGCGAACCGTATCGCCAAAAGTCAGTTTATCCTCGGCGGGGAAACCTGGGCGCTCGCGTCAAGTCAGGGTGAAAACCAGCTGCACGGCGGGCCGGAAGGCTTTGATAAGCGCCGCTGGCAGATTGAGCGGCAAAATGACAGCGAAGCGCTGTTGTCACTGACCTCTCCCGATGGGGATCAGGGCTTCCCCGGTCTGGTAAATGCCAGCGTACTTTATCGTCTTGGCGAAGATAATCGGCTGGCTATCGAGTATCGGGCGACGACCGATAAACCTTGCCCGGTGAACCTGACTAACCACGCCTATTTCAACCTGAACGGTGAACAGAGCGATGTGCGTAGCCACACGCTGCAACTGCTGGCGGATGAATACCTGCCGGTTGACAGCATGGGCATCCCAGTTGGCGACTTGAAAAACGTGGCCCAGACCAGCTTTGATTTCCGTCAGCCGAAAACCCTGAATCGTGATTTCTTAAGCGATGACGATCAGCGCGTAGTGAAAGGTTACGATCACGCGTTCCTGCTACAGGCCAAAGGCGATGTCAGCCAGCCTGCGGCCCAGGTCTGGTCGGCGGATAACAAGCTGCAAATGTCCGTCTATACCTCTGCCCCGGCGCTGCAGTTTTACTCCGGCAATTTCCTTGAAGGGACACCGGCACGCGGAAACACGGTTTATAACGCGTGGCAGGGTCTGGCGCTGGAAAGCGAGTTTTTACCCGACAGCCCGAACCGCCCGGACTACCCTCACGGCAGCTGTATTTTGCAACCCGGCGATGAGTATGTCAGCCTGACGGAATATCACTTTATTCCCGCCTGATAACCAACCCTCCGCCTGGAGGGTTTTTTTTGCCCATTTCGCTGAATTATCAGCCAGTCATCGACAAAATGGTAACGGCTGATTCACAAGCATCTTACACTGCGCGACTATTTTCGCTATGGTTAAGGGTAATCGTTGCTGCGGGTCATCCCCGGGCAATATAATGAGAATTGTTATCATTCAATCAGGCTTATGAGGAGTAAGTGTATGGCTGTAACTAAGCTGGTTCTGGTTCGTCACGGCGAAAGCCAGTGGAACAACGAAAACCGCTTCACCGGTTGGTACGACGTTGATCTGTCAGAGAAAGGCGTAGGCGAAGCAAAAGCGGCAGGTAAACTGCTGAAAGACGAAGGCTTCAGCTTCGACTTTGCTTATACCTCTGTGCTGAAACGTGCCATCCACACCCTGTGGAACGTGCTGGACGAACTGGATCAGGCCTGGCTGCCGGTTGAGAAGTCCTGGAAACTGAACGAGCGCCACTACGGTGCGCTGCAGGGTCTGAACAAAGCAGAAACCGCTGAGAAATACGGTGACGAGCAGGTCAAACAATGGCGTCGCGGCTTCGCGGTAACCCCGCCGGAGCTGACCAAAGATGACGAGCGTTTCCCGGGTCACGATCCGCGTTATGCAAAACTGACCGAGAAAGAGCTGCCGACGACTGAAAGCCTGGCGCTGACCATCGAACGCGTTGTGCCTTACTGGAACGAAACTATTCTGCCGCGCCTGAAAAGCGGTGAGCGCGTAATCATTGCCGCTCACGGTAACTCCCTGCGTGCGCTGGTGAAATACCTGGACAACATGGGCGAAGACGAAATCCTTGAGCTGAACATCCCAACTGGCGTGCCGCTGGTGTACGAGTTCGACGAAAACTTCAAACCTGTTAAACACTACTACCTGGGCAATGCTGACGAAATCGCGGCGAAAGCGGCGGCAGTAGCAAACCAGGGTAAAGCGAAGTAATTTTTCGTTTTGCATAAAAAAGCGTGGAGCAATCCACGCTTTTTTCTTTGCGGGGCCAATACACAAAATCATTTGAGGCTGTGTCGAGGCGGCAAAGGAAGAAATCCCCAGGAGCATAGCTAACTATGTGACTGGGGTTTCTGAGTGCGGCCAACAAAGAGACAGGCCAAAGGATGAAGTGTATTTATTTGCGGCGGGCTTTTACTGCCTCTGCCAACTGACGCAACACAGTTTCCGTGTCTTCCCAGCCAATACAGGCATCGGTCACGCTCTTGCCATAGACCAGCGGCTCGCCGCTCTCCAGGCTCTGATTGCCTTCTACCAGATGGCTTTCAATCATCACGCCCATAATGGCATTTTCGCCACCGGCGACCTGAGCACAAACGTCAGTTCCCACGTCCATCTGCTTTTTAAACTGCTTGCTCGAGTTGGCATGGCTGAAATCGATCATTACCTGCGCTGCCAGACCGGCTTTCTCCAGTCCTTGCTTCACTTGCGCAACATGCGATGCGCTGTAGTTCGGCTCTTTGCCGCCACGCAGGATAATGTGGCAGTCACGGTTACCCGCGGTGTTCACAATGGCGGAGTGGCCCCATTTGGTCACCGACAGGAAGCAGTGCGGCGCGCTGGCAGCGTTGATGGCATCAATCGCCACTTTGATGGTGCCGTCTGTGCCGTTTTTAAAGCCAACCGGGCAAGAGAGACCGGAGGCCAGCTCGCGGTGGACCTGTGATTCAGTGGTGCGCGCACCGATAGCACCCCAGCTCATGAGATCTGCCAGATATTGCGGGGTGATCATATCGAGGAACTCACCAGCCGCCGGTAATCCGCTGTCGTTGATATCCAGCAGCAGCTTACGCGCAATGCGCAGGCCATCGTTAATCTGGAAGCTGTTATCCATGTGCGGATCGTTGATGAGCCCTTTCCAGCCCACCGTTGTACGCGGCTTCTCAAAATAAACGCGCATCACCGCTTCCAGCTCGCCTTTAAGTTCGTCACGCAGAGTCAGCAGACGTGCAGCGTACTCTTTTGCGGCGGCAGGATCGTGGATGGAGCAAGGCCCAATCACCACCAGCAGACGATCGTCGCTGCCGCGCAGGATGCCATGAATGGCTGCGCGCGCATGAGAAACCGTATTAGCTGCGTTTTCAGTGGCAGGAAACTTCTCAAGGAGTGCGACAGGAGGTAATAACTCGTTGATCTCTTTAATGCGTAAATCGTCGTTCAGATAATTCATGATCGTTCCAGCGTAGCCATACTTATTTTAATGAATGCAATCGCTCCAATCTAACTTGTCAGCCAGGGAGTGTAAACGCGATTTTACACTGCGGGCAGAAAATTCCTGGAATTCCCCTAAAAAACACCAGAAAGTAGCGAAAAGCGATAACGCCGCTACACTTTTTAAGTGTAAATACTTAGTTTATTTTGTTTTGCAATATTCTGTGCTGCCATTAACGGCGGTTAATAACATCATTCACTACTGAGCGCGATCGTTCGTTCGTGCACGTTAGTCCGATGAAGCCAATCGGTAAATAACGACCAGAACAGGAGCATCATGATGAAAATGAACACATTAGCGACACTTTTCTTAACGACAACGCTGCCCCTGGCAAGCGGTGCGGCATTCGCAGCGGATTCGACATCTCAAACCAATAACGGTCAGGCAAACGCTGCCGCCGATGCCGGACAGACGGCACCGGACGCGAAAGAAAACCTCGCACCGAACACCAGCACAAACGGTTCGGATTCATCAGGGATGAAACTCAACACCGAGACGCACACCAACAAGCATATGAACAAACATATGACGAAGGACCAAATCCATAAAAATTCGCAGTGTAAAGACGGTAAATGCCCAAATATCAATGAGAAAGTCCAGACTGGTAGCGACATCAGCAATGATACCAATACCAAAACCGACGGCACGACACAGTAACGGGCAGTAAAATAGCCTGCGTCAGAAAAGGGAGAGCTTCGGCTCTCCTTAATTTTTTCTGCTGGATAACAAAAGATCTGCAATGATGTAAGACGCTGCTAACGCCAATTACACGGGACGGCTCACCATGGCACATTCGCACTCTCACCTACCCGCTGATGCCAACGCGCGCCGCCTGCTTCTGGCCTTTAGCGTCACAGCCCTGTTTATGCTGGTAGAGGTAGTGGGCGGTCTGGTGTCCGGTTCTCTGGCGTTACTGGCCAATGCAGGGCATATGCTGACAGATGCAGCCACACTCTTTTTCGCTCTGCTGGCGGTGCATTTTGCTCGTCGTCCTCCCGGCCCACGACGCACGTTCGGCTGGCTTCGCCTGACCACCCTCGCCGCCTTTATTAACGCCATAGCGCTCGTACTCATTACTTTTTTTATCGTCTGGGAAGCTATCCAACGCTTTTACCATCCGCAGCCTGTTGCGGGCGTTACGATGATGGTGATTGCCGTGCTGGGGTTACTGGCGAACATACTGGCTTTTTGGTTGCTGCATCGCGGCAATGAAGAGCGAAATTTAAACGTACGGGCCGCAGCGTTGCATGTTCTCGGCGATCTGCTGGGCTCGGTGGGCGCGATTATCGCTGCGCTGATCATTATGTTTACCGGCTGGACACCCGCTGACCCGATACTTTCCGTGCTGGTTTCAGTGCTGGTGTTGCGCAGTGCGTGGGCATTGCTGCGTGAGAGCGTCAATGAGTTGCTGGAAGGTGCGCCCGTGTCGCTGGATATCAATGCCTTAAAACGGCATCTGCGCCGGGCAATTTCCGAAGTGCGCGATGTGCATCATGTGCATGTCTGGCTGGTGGGAGAGAAAGCGTTGATGACGCTGCACGTACAGGTGATCCCGCCACACGATCATGATGGGCTATTGCGGCAGATTGAACATTTCCTGGTACATCACTACCAGATTGAGCATGTGACGATTCAGATGGAGTATCAGCCCTGTAGCTGGCCTGACTGCCATCTCAGCGAGACGCAGCCAGACCACAACCATTCACACCATCATTAGTTCGAGAACGCGTGAGAGCCGCGCTCACGGGCGCTATTTATCCACATCCGGCTACCGTTAAGCGCGATAAAGGTCAGAATCATATATTCCAGCGACATCGCCCAGACACCCTGCAGGGCGAAAATCACTACGCTGATAACATTGATGATGACCCACAGTAGCCAGTTTTCGACGTATTTGCGCGTCATCAGAACCATAGCGACGATGGAGAGCACCATCATGCAGGAGTCCCAGAACGGGAACGCGTCCGGCTGTAGCTCGGGCATTGCGACATTCAGGCCCAGCGCCTGCATAATCGAGACCGCCACGCGGGTTAGCACGGCAAACACCGGGTCGATAAAGAACGTCATAAAACCGATAGCAAGCGCACACACCGCCAGCCAGCCCAGAGCCTTAGGCAGCGGTAGCCAGCGAATTTGCAAAACCGCTTCATTCGATGTGGTTTGCCGGGACCAGGCATACCAGCCGTAAATATTGGCGGCGAAGAAAAACAGCTGGAGCAACAGGCTGGCATAGAGCTGGATCTGGAAGAAGATAATGGCAAACAGCGTCACGTTGATTAAGCCGAATGCGTAATTGCTGATTTTCTCCAGGCTGGCGAGCCAGATACAAAGCAGGCCCGCCACCGTTCCCACCGCTTCAATCCATGAAAGATCGTAGCCTCCGGCGCCGATCGGGATATGTACCAAAATATTCTGCGTGCTAAAAAAATCCATCTTTTCCCCAGAGCGTATTCCTACGCATTGTTCCTGATTAAGAACGTAGTGTAGCCGCAAAATCCAACATACGGTTAAGTGGCAGTAACGCCCCTTCACGCAGCGCGACGTCGACATGGATCTCATGCTCGGTGCCGCCATTCTCCAGCCCTTCGGCAATGGCTTTCAGGCCGTTCATCGCCATCCACGGGCAATGGGCGCAGCTTCGACAGGTCGCCCCTTCCCCGGCAGTCGGTGCTTCGAGTAACTCTTTCTCCGGCACTGCCTGCTGCATTTTATAGAAGATGCCGCGGTCGGTAGCGACGATCAGCTGCTTGTGCGGCAGCGTTTTTGCCGCGTTGATCAACTGACTGGTGGAGCCGACGGCATCGGCCAGTTTGACCACAGAATGTGGGGACTCCGGGTGCACCAGGATGGCGGCATCCGGGTAAAGCGCTTTCATGCGGGTCAGCGCCTGAGTTTTAAATTCGTCATGCACGATGCAGGCCCCTTGCCAGCACAGCACATCGGCTCCGGTTTGCTTCTGCACATAGCTACCGAGATGTCTGTCAGGCGCCCAGATAATTTTCTCACCAAGGCTGTCCAGATGTTCAATCAGCTCAACGGCGATGCTGGACGTCACGACCCAGTCCGCACGGGCTTTCACTGCCGCCGAGGTGTTAGCGTATACGACAACGGTTCGGTCCGGGTGCGCATCGCAAAAAGCACTGAACTCCTCAATGGGGCAGCCAAGATCCAGCGAGCATTCCGCATGAAGCGTCGGCATGAGGATCTTTTTTTCCGGGCTAAGTATTTTGGCAGTTTCGCCCATAAAGCGCACGCCGGCTACTAACAGCGTTGAGGCCGGATGTTTGGCCCCAAAGCGCGCCATTTCCAGTGAGTCGGAGATACACCCGCCCGTCTCTTCCGCCAGTTGCTGAATCTCCGGGTCCGTGTAGTAGTGTGCAACCATCACGGCATCACGCTCTTTCAACAGGCGTTTGATTTTTTCGCGATAAAATTCTTTTTCTTCACGGCTCAGAGGAAGAGGCTTAGGTGGAAAGGGATAGATTGCGGCTTCCGGATCGAACATTACGCTCATCATGCTTACTCGTTTTACTGGCTTAACAAAATGCCTTTCTTTTACGACAGCTCGGCAAAGGTAAGGCGAATGTGTTTTATATACTAAACAATATAGCGGATCGAAGGGAAAAGTCACAAGAAATGCGCAGCGAGCTGGAGTGTCACAGGGAGATTTCGAATTTTACAAATCGCAGATAGCAAAAAAGCGCCTTTAGGGCGCTTTTTTACATTGGTGGGTCGTGCAGGATTCGAACCTGCGACCAA
>NZ_CBFFRL010000060.1:0-26574 GCF_965644215.1 Phytobacter sp. V69 | reverse complement strand
ATAGTCATGATAATAGGGCCTTCTGATTAGAAGGCCCTATTATCAATGATTTTTATCCTCGTGACGACACTATCTAGAAGGCCCTATTATCAATGATTTTTATCCTCGTGACGACACTATCTAGTCTCCAGGATTCCCGGGGCGGTTCAGACAGCTCATTTTCCAGCCCTGCCAGCGTCTCTTTTAACTCTTCAAAGTTGTTTGTCGCCACTCGTGGAGAATGAAAAAACAAACCGCTAATAAAAATTGCTTCCATCACCTCACAGAATGAATAAGAGGTGTCGCCACAAACAAAATAGCTGCGATCTGCCGGAACGACGCCTGAAACGCTTTCCTGTAACAAGCCATCTTTCTGCAAGGTCATCAGGGTTTGTTTGTTATAGAGGATGACAGGCAGGTTTTTGATTTCGTGGATATTTTCGCTAAGGCTCCAGCGCTCTTTATCGCCTTTGATAAAGCCAGAAGCATCGCAGCTACTTTCAATCTCAAATTGGTCTGTGGGGATCCGTTCACGGTTGAGCCAGGCGGTAAAATCCTCGTCTTCTTCCCGATCCTGATGCTGATATGCCCGATAGACCGAGCTTCGGCGATCGATACCAATCCACTCCAGATCCCATGTCGTGGGTTTGGACGGTTTCTTTATTTCGTCGATGTAGGCTTCGACATCCCGATCTAAATAAGCGGCCAGCAGTTCCTTCCAGGGCTCTATGGCAAAAAAGATATTTGCCAGCGTAGTGCCTTCTTCAATGATCACGGAATGACGAAAGAACCGGAGAAGAAAAAAGGAATCGCTATCTGAAAGGGTTTTCTGAATTGATCGCAACGGAAGTGCTGTTGTTTCATCATAATCAGAGCGAAAGCGCAGTATTGAATCCGAACAGAAAATTAATCTACCTTCCATATTTATCTGGCTCCTGCTGTTATGGAGTATTCCCTGGAGCATCCATCTTACATATACGTAAGCGTGAAGATATAGCATGGATCATGTACAGGTCACTGATAAGGAACCGCCACATGGACACCCGCCAGCTTAAACAATCCTACGGACACCTGGTCGCCGGAACGTACTATAAAGTGGGGAAAACTTTCGTCGATTACGACAGGACCACGCGTTGTGAAGGAGAAGTCTGGAAGTTTATTGGTTCAAGTTTTTTGGTGTATGAAAGCGGCCTGTCGCTGTTCTTTAGGATCAAAGGAAAGGTCGTGCACGTCAGGTTGCAGGCTATCCCGGAAGAACAAGGCCACATCACAGGGCATCTCGACCAGTACTTTGTTGAACATAGTCCGTGGTGGCGTTTCTGGTAATGCATTCGTCGCACAGCGATAACAAAACGCGATGAGGAGCGGGTTGCCGCACGCGTGATAAGCTCCAGCTTTGAAGACATTTCTTACGATATTGTGGGAGCTAACGAGGAAAAATGGAACGCTTGTTTGTCTACGGGACGCTACGTCCGGGCCACTCTAATGCTTATATTCTGGAAAACATTGGTGGCGAATGGCTGCCGGGGTATGTGACGGGCACGTTTTATGAACGCGGCTGGGGTGCAGCGGCGGATTTTCCGGGGATCGTTTTGCAGAAGAACGGGCCGCAGGTCCAGGGTTATCTGTTTATCTCCGCTAACCTTGAGGCACACTGGCCGATGCTCGATGAATTCGAAGATGGCTACGATCGCGTTGAGGTTGACGTCACCGCCGCGAATGGCGAGCAGCTCACCGCATGGATTTATCAGCTACAGCCGCAACCCCACCCGTAAGCGACCTGAATAAAACGCCTCGCCTGTTAAACAGTGCGAGGCGTTGTAGGCTTTATGCGTCGCGCCAGCCCATCGCCGGAGCAACATGTTTCAGGATGGACTCTATCACATGCACGTTGTACCCCACGCCCAGCTGATTCGGCACCGTCAGCAATAAGGTGTCAGCCTCGGCGATCGCCTCATCCTGTTTCAGCTGTTCGATAAGCTTGTCCGGCTCAGCGGCAAAGCTGCGCCCGAAGATCGCACGGGTTTTCTCATCGAGGAAACCGACTTTATCGCTGTCATCACGGCCTGAACCGAAATACATGCGGTCCTGATCGTTCATCAGAGCAAAAATACTGCGGCTGACCGAAACGCGCGGCGTACGGGAATGCCCCGCTTCTGCCCAGGCTTCACGATAGGCGCGGATCTGTTTTGCCTGCTGAATATGGAACGACTCGCCGGTTTCGCCATCTTTCAGCGTCGAGCTTTGCAGGTTCATCCCCAGCTTCGCCGCCCATACCGCCGTGGCGTTAGAGCCTGCGCCCCACCAGATACGCTCGCGCAGCCCTTCAGAGTACGGCTCCGGGCGGAGCAGGCCCGGCGGGTTCGGGAACATCGGCTGCGGATTCGGTTTCGCAAACCCTTCTCCGCGCAGCGTATCCAGCAGCACCTCGGTGTGACGACGCGCCATATCTGCTTCGTTTTCCCCTTCCGCAGGCTGATAGCCAAAGTAACGCCAGCCATCGATAACCTGCTCCGGGGAGCCACGGCTGATGCCCAGTTGCAAACGCCCACCAGAAATCAAATCGGCCGCACCCGCATCTTCCGCCATATAGAGCGGGTTTTCGTAGAGCATGTCGATAACACCAGTGCCAATCTCAATTTTGCTGGTTTTCGCCCCGATCGCCGCCAGCAGCGGGAACGGTGAACTCAACTGACGGGCAAAGTGATGCACCCTGAAATACGCGCCGTCGGCACCCAGTTCTTCGGCGGCAACAGCCAGATCGATGGATTGCAGCAGCGCGTCAGCGGCCGAACGGGTTCCCGACTGCGGCGACGGCGTCCAGTGACCAAATGACAAAAATCCGATCTTTTTCATGACGTGGGTCCTTATTCTCAGGGAGATTCGGCAGGGCTTCGCTGCCTTTGATGCTCACTACTCTACGCATTCCCCGATGAGAATAAATATCGTTTGTTTAACATAATGCATCAAATTAATTGACCAACATCGTGGCAAGGCAATCAGCGAGAGGTTTCCCCCTCGCCGGGCGATCAATGCGCTATCGGTTCAATAGTCTCTTCTCCCCTCACCCACCGCGGCGCTTTCAGCTCCCCGGCAAAGAACCACACCAGTTCGCACAGCAGCCCTCGCAACGTGTTCCCGGTTTCACTCGACAGCGATCGTTCATTCAGCACCTTCACCAGCGCCAGACAATACTCGCACAGGGTTTCAGCGTCGGGTTCAAAACGCGGGATGCTATCGGGAAGCGCATCGGCGATAAATTCATGAATCAGGTGCGCCGGGATCGGCTCGTTCAGGGTCGGGCGCAGCAGCGCAAGAGACTCGCTCAAGCGGTCGTACAGACCCGGATGCTGGTACACATTGTCGCTGTCGATAAGCGTCAGTGCGGCGCGATCGCAGTTATCGGCCAGTACGGTGAAATCCGGCGTTCTGAGTCGGATGGTAATTAACGGGTAAATCGGGGTAAGGGTCGTAGCCATAGGGCCGCCTCCAGTGAGTCAGAAATTATACCCACCACCAGAGGTTCCAATCTCTTGGGTGGTGGAACCAGACAGGGTTGGAACTACCGGCCTCACTGACACCGGCGCGCCTTGCGGCGCCCCCGTCCGGCCCACCATTGAATTTTGTGTAGCCGTACGCGCGATACAAAAAGCGCAGCTGCGCTATATATCGTCAGTGAAGTATTCAGGGTTCCAATCCCGGCAGCTGATTTTGCAGATGCGGGCCAACAATAGCGCGTTAACCTACTGACATCAAGGCAGTTTCTGGAAGGCATCTCGCAGAACGGAATACAACTTATCTTACATTCAACAACGCCGCTTCCATCAGTTGCGCCAGCATCGCCCGCGCACCGCTATCCGCCGCATTTCCCCGCCCCTGTTCAAGCGTAATCCCCAAATTTCCCGGCGACGGCAGAACACGTCCCGCCACGCGCAGATTGCCCGGCATCCCGACACGCGTACGCAACGTGATACCCAACCCCGCCTGCACCGCCGCCCAGATACCGCTCAGACTGTGGCTGACAAACACCACTCGCCAGGCAATGCCCGCCCGATCCAGACAGGCAGTAGCGCGCGAGCGCATTATGCACGGATGTTCAAACATCACCAGCGGCAGCGGCTCGCCCTGTGCCAACAGCGTGCTGATATCCAGCTCCGGATGCTGTATCCACTCCAGCTGGCACTGGCCGAGTAGCTTGCCCTCGCGCGGCGCGTTTTCCGGCTGCCACAGCAGTGCCATATCCAACGAGTTGTCATCGAGCGCTGAGAGCAGAGCCAGGTTGCGATCCACCCGGGCGATGATCCGCAGCCCCGGATGGTGGCGCTTGAATTCTCCCAGAATGCCGGGCATCAGCGATTCGCCAAAATCCTCCTGCATACCAATGCGGATCTCCCCCTGGAGCAGTTCGCCTTTCAGCGCCCGCAGCGCTTCATCATTTAGCGCCAGCAGGCGACGGGCGTAGCCCATCAGGATCTCACCGTTGCGGGTCAACGCCAGATGGCGGCCCTGCTTTACCACCAGTTCGGCATCGCACTGTTGTTCCAGTTTTTTAAGCTGCGCACTCACCGCCGAGGTTGAACGACACAGGCGGGTTGCCGCCAGCGCAAAGCTGCCGCACTCAATGCCGGTCACGAAACTGCGCAGGGCGTCGAGGTCGAGCGTCAGGGGAAGTTTGTCCATTATCGTCCTGAAATACGGGATGGTTAGTCGTGGATAATTTGATTTTCAGGATGAAAATATCGCGCCAGAATCGCCTCACTGTCAATACGGAGAGAACACCATGGCGAAGTCCCTCGATCGTGAAACCCTGGCCCGCGTCGCGCCGAAGCTGGCCGAGCTCAGTCAGGAAGTGCTGTTCAATGATATCTGGAAACGTGAGGCGCTTTCCCCGCGCGAGCGCAGCCTGATCACGCTGGGTGCATTGACGGCGCTGGGCCGTGTACAGCAACTCCCCTGGCATATCAATTTCGCACAGCAAAATGGCCTGAGCCGTGAAGAGATAGCCGAAGCCTTCACCCACCTGGCGTTCTACGCGGGCTGGCCTGCGGCGGTATCCGCCCTTGGTTGCCTGGAAGAGGAGTAAGCGCATGCCCTTCACCCGTATCACCCTGCGTCAGGGGTATAACGACGCGCAGGTAACGCAGATTTCCGACATCCTGCAGCAGACGCTGGAGGACGAGTTTTCCGTCCCGCCCGGCGACCGTTTTCAGGTGTTTGAAGCACTACCAACCAACCAGCGGGTGTTTGACCGCCACTATAAAAGCGGCGGGCGCAGCGACAATTTCATCCAGTTTCATATCCTGGCCGGTAAACCGCGCACCCGCGAACAGAGGCAACGCCTGTGCCGCGTGCTGTGCCAACGGCTGCAAAGCGCGCTGGATATTCATCCGGATGATGTGATGGTAATGATCCAGTTCAATACCGTCGATAAGTGGAGTTTCAGCCAGGGCCGACTGCTGTCGGAGGACGCGCAATGATTGTGATGCAATACCGATTTACCCTGCCTGCCGACTACGACATGGCGATTGTCGAGACGCGCATCCGGGAAAATGGCGCGAAGCTGGACGGTTTTCCGGGCCTGCTGTTTAAGACGTATCTCTTCTCCCGGCGCGAGGATGCGCATTGTGGGGAGAACCGCTATGCTCCGCTGTATGTCTGGAAAAATGCCGAAGCAATGGCGCGCTTTTTACAGAGTCCTGGCTTTAAAAAGCTGACGGAGGATTTTGGCTGGCCGCAGATTGATACCTGGCTGGCGCTGCGTCTTCCCGGTATCGATGAGGTGCACAATGCCGCCTGGCTGTCGATGAGAAAGCTGCCGATTGCAACGCATAGTGACCTGTCGACCTTGCCGCCAGAGGGGCAGCTTTGCGCGTGGGATGTGAGCCGCTGGCAGTGGTTGCAGGTGGATGTTGGCGCTGCACCGCAGTTGGGTCGCGAGAATTACCGGATTGGCTATGTGGCCAGTGAGGGGTAGTTTGGGGGCGTAGTGCGGTTTGCTCCCCCTCACCCCCGACGAAAACGACCGTAGCCCCGGTCAGCGAAGCGCCACCGGGGACAATTCCCGGATGGCGGCGTGAACGCCTTATCCGGGCTACGGGATATTTGCCGCCATGGGGTATTTGTAGCCCCAGTCGGCGAAGTGCCCCCCGGTACAGGCCGAACGATCTTACTGCTCAAAATGCGCCTATAAAAAACCCCGCCGAAGCGGGGTTTTGTTTTACAACCAATAGATTACGCTTTGGCGCGACTGGCGATGATGTCGTCCGCCACATTGCGCGGCGCTTCCGCGTAATGGTGGAACTCCATGCTGTAGGTCGCGCGGCCTTGCGACATGGAACGCAGCGTGGTGGAGTAACCAAACATCTCCGCCAGCGGCACGTCGGCGCGGATAATCTGGCTACCGAAACGCTCCTCCATACCCTGCACCATCCCGCGACGGGAAGAGAGGTCGCCCATAATGTTCCCGGCGTACTCTTCCGGCGTTTCCACTTCCACATGCATGATCGGCTCAAGGATCGCCGGATCCGCTTTACGTGCGCCATCTTTAAAGCCAAAGATCGCCGCCATGCGGAAAGCCATTTCCGAGGAGTCGACATCGTGATACGAACCAAACGTCAGGGTCGCTTTCACGTCCACCACCGGATAACCCGCCAGCACGCCGTTGTTCATGGCTTCGCGTAGCCCTTTTTCCACGGATGGAATGTACTCACGCGGTACCACGCCGCCTTTGGTGGCATCTTCAAACACGAAGCCACTGCCCGGCGCCAGCGGTTCAAGGCTCAGCACAACATGACCGTACTGCCCTTTACCGCCGGACTGGCGGACAAATTTCCCTTCAATCTCTTTCACCGCTTTACGCAACGTCTCACGATAAGTGACCTGCGGACGCCCAATGTTCGCCTCCACGCCAAACTCACGCTTCATACGGTCGACGATAATTTCGAGGTGTAACTCGCCCATCCCGGAAATGATGGTCTGGCCGGACTCTTCGTCAGTGTGCAGGCGGAACGACGGGTCTTCCGACGCCAACCGCTGCAACGCGATACCCATTTTTTCCTGGTCAGCTTTGGTTTTCGGTTCAATCGCCAGCGAAATCACTGGTTCCGGAAACTCCATACGCTCCAGGGTGATCACCGCATCCGGGTCACTCAGGGTGTCGCCGGTGGTCACGTCTTTCAACCCGACACAGGCAGCAATATCGCCCGCTCGCAGTTCGTCGACTTCATGGCGATCGTTGGCGTGCATCAGCACGATACGGCCAATACGCTCTTTTTTGCCTTTCACCGGATTCCACACCGCGTCACCTTTTTTCAGCACGCCGGAGTAGACACGGATAAAGGTCAACTGGCCGACGTACGGATCGGTCATCAATTTGAACGCCAGGGCCGAAAACGGCTCGTCGTCGCTCGGATGGCGTTCCGCAGGCTGACCTTTTTCGTCCACACCCTGAATCGCCGGAATATCCAGCGGCGATGGCATCAGCTCAATCACCGCGTCGAGCATGCGTTGCACGCCTTTGTTTTTAAAGGCGCTACCGCACAGCATCGGCTGGATTTCCCCAGCCACCGTGCGTTTACGTAGCCCGGCAATGATTTCCACTTCATCCAGATCGCCTGTTTCCAGGTATTTATCCATCAGCTCATCGCTGGCTTCGGCTGCCGCAGAGACCATTTTTTCACGCCATTCCTGGGCGGTGGTCAATAACGCATCCGGCACAGGTGCATAGCTAAAGGTCATGCCCTGAGTGGCGTCGTCCCACACAATGGCGCGCATTTTGATGAGGTCCACCACACCGGTGAAATGCTCTTCTGCACCGATAGGGATAACAATCGGCACCGGATTGGCTTTCAGGCGGTCGATCATCATCTGCACCACGCGAAAGAAATCCGCGCCGGGGCGGTCCATTTTGTTGACGAACGCCAGGCGCGGCACATGGTATTTGTTGGCCTGCCGCCAGACGGTTTCCGATTGCGGCTGGACGCCACCAACGGAGTCATAGACCATGACTGCGCCGTCCAGTACGCGCATCGAGCGTTCCACTTCAATAGTGAAATCCACGTGCCCTGGGGTGTCGATGATATTGATGCGATGCGGCTCGTAACCTCTGTCCATACCAGGCCAGAAGCAGCTTACCGCCGCGGATGTAATGGTAATTCCGCGTTCTTGCTCCTGCGCCATCCAGTCGGTTGTTGCCGCGCCATCGTGTACTTCACCCAGTTTGTGGCTCATCCCGGTGTAAAACAGGATGCGCTCTGTGGTTGTCGTTTTACCGGCATCGATGTGCGCGGAGATACCGATGTTGCGATAACGTTCGAGGGGGATGGGTCGGGGCATGATGCGTCCTTAGTCAGTTTGACAATGTAAGTGGCCGATGCGGCCGGTTATGCTTCGCTGACTATAATAGTCCAACTGTACGAGTATTCTAGTACTATTTTAAAATATTGGGCTATCATTGAGATTGTCAGACCTGATGCCTGGCGCATAGCCGAGCCTGTATGCATCGGGTATATTACCGGCCAGCCGCCGATACGGGCTGCTGCTTGTGATGAGCAGAGCAACCGCCGACCTAGGAAGACTATGATTGCGAACCACCCTGAACCCGAACAAATATTGCTGGAAAACGTCCTTTTTGCTCTTGGAAACCCTCTGCGCCTGGCGATGCTCAAGCGCCTCGCCGATGGCTGTGAGCTGAGTTGCAATGCGTTGCGCCCGGAAGAGGTGGCAAAGTCCACCATGACCCATCACTGGCGCGTGTTGCGCGACAGCGGCGTGGTCTGGCAGCGCCCGCAGGGGCGGGAGAATATGATTTCGCTGCGCCGGGAAGATTTGGATGCCCGTTTTCCAGGGCTGCTGGATACGTTGTTGCAGGTGATGCAGGCGGGGAGATAAGTCCCCTTTCCCCAGCCTCCAGGAAGAAAACCACGTCGCGCCGTTGGTGGCATTCCCGGATGCGGCGCAAACGCCTTATCCGGGCTACAAAACCATCGCGTAGCCCCGGTAAGCACGCGCCACCGGGGACATTCCCGGATGCGGCGTAAACGCTTTATCCGGGCTACAAAACCATCACGTGTCCCCGGTAAGCACGCGCCACCGGGAAAATCTTACTTCGTCTCTGGCAACACAATATTGCTGTTAGCCAGCGTCCCCATCTTGTTGTGCATCGCGCAAGCGGCGTCCACCAGCTGCATCGCTAATGCCGCGCCGCTGCCTTCGCCCAGACGCATCCCCATATTGAGATACGGCTCGAGACCTAGGTTTTGCAGGGCAATACGCGCCCCTTTCTCTGCCGAAAAATGCGACGGGATCAGGTAATCTTTCACCTTCGGTTCAATACGGCAGGCCGCCAGCGCCGAAGCATAGGACAAGAACCCGTCCAGTACCACCGGCAGGCCGCACGACGCGGCGCCAATCATCACACCCGTCATCCCCAGCAGGTCAAAACCACCCACCTTCGCCAGCACGTCCAACCCATTGTTCGCATCAGGCTTGTTGATCTCAATGGCGCGACACACCACCTGCGCTTTATGCCCAAGCTGAGATTCCGGCAAATTCGCGCCGATACCCACCACCGACTCCGGCGCTTCCCCTGTCAGCACGCTGACAATCGCCGCCGCAGGCGTGGTATTCGCCATACCCAGCTCGCCCACGCCAAAAAGCTGCACGCCATCAGCAGCCAGTTCGCGGGTATAGCGGATAGTTTCCAGCAACAGTTCCTGCGCCTGCACGGCGCTCATCGCCGGGCCCTGCGCGATGTTGTTACTGCCGCGCGCAACCTTCATGTTCACAAGCCCTGGGATCGGATCGCTATCAATACCGACATCCAGCACATGTACTTTCGCTCCGGCCTGCGCCGCCAGCACGCAAACGCCCGTAGTGCCATGGGTCATGTTCGCCGCCTGAATGGCGGTCACGATCTGCGGCGAAATCGCCACCCCTTCATGCCAGACACCGTGATCGGCACACATCACAATGATGGCTTTTTTCCCTGACTGCGGCTTACCGCCTAACCCCGGCATCCCGGCGAGCTGCACCGCCAGCGACTCCAGACGCCCCAGGCTGCCGGGCGGCTTGAGTAAACCATCAATATGCTGTTGTGCCTGCGCCATCGCACCCTGATCGAGCGCGGGAATTGCTGCCAGTAAAGAAGTCAGTGTTTGCATAGGAATTCTCAGTAGTTGTAAGGCGCCGCTCAGAGCAGCGCCAGAAGGAAGACCAGTTCACCCAGTTCAATGGCAGCACCCAGGGTGTCGCCCGTTTGCCCGCCCAGCGTGCGTTTAAGCATCAGGCCAAGCAGAAAAATCGCCAGCACGGTTATCAGTAGCGCCGTCAGGCCTCGCCAGCCTTCAAGCCCCACCGCCACCAGCAGCGCAAACGCCAGGGTGATAACCGTCTGCGTGAAGGTGACTTTGCCGATAAACAAATTGCCCAGCCCCTCTTCACGGGCATAGCGATGGCCGTACATCATCACCACCGCGCAACCGCGCCCGGCAGCGCAGGCCGCAGCGAACGCTGCTGGCATAGCAAGCCCACGCAGGGAGAGTTCGCTGACCACCAGGATTTTCGCCACTAACACGAACACCAGCGCCAGCCCGCCGTGCGTGCCCAAACGGCTATCACGCATGATCTCCAGCATCCGCTCACGTGTACGGGCAGAAAAGACGCCATCACAGGTATCCGCTAATCCGTCAAGATGAAAGCCACCGGTCAGTAACGCCAGCGCCAGGACCGCAAACAGTGCCGCCAACGGTGCGCCACTCCAGGGTTGCAGCAGCATAAACAGACCGCCGCTAATGCCGCCAAGCACCACGCCGACAAACGGGAAAGTGACGATACCGCGCACGTAATCTTCGACATCCAGCCCCTGAACCAGGCGAGCGGGCACCGGCAAACGGCTGATAAACGACAGTGTGGCAAAAAACAGCCTGATCATTTGATTTTGACTCCAATCCCCGACACCACCAGCCAGACGTTATCCGCCGCCTGTGCCAGACGTTGATTCGCCCGTCCGGCGATATCGCGAAAATGCCGCGCCAGGCGGTTCTCCGGCACAATGCCCATTCCCACTTCGTTGGTCACCAGCACCACCGGTGCCGGGCAACGTTCACAGGCGGCAATTAAGCGCTCGATCTCTTCCTGCACCCGCGCTTCCAGCAGCGCATAGTCCCAGCCGTCCGGGTCGCTGTCGCCACCGTGCGCGAATAGCAGGTTGGTTACCATCGTGGTAATACACTCCAGCAGAATGGCTTCGTCCGGCGAATTATCGGCGGTGATGATATCGGCCAGATCCTGCCAGCGCTCTTCGGTGCGCCAGTGCGCCGGGCGGCCGTCCCGATGGTGCTGAATGCGGGCCGCCATTTCCTCGTCAAAAATTTGCGAGGTGGCGATATAGAGAACGCCCTTTGCGTTTGCCACCAGCGATTCGGCGTGATGGCTTTTGCCGCTGCGCGCCCCGCCCGTAACCAGCGTTAACATGCGCTTTCCTGATGTTGATGCATAATCTGATAAATCCTGTCGATGTCGATGTTCTTGCGCATGGCGTCTGCCAGCAGGTCAAACTGCTGCGCTTTGTAGTGGGCATAATCCACCGTACTATCCAGCGGCGGCAAGCCTTTGCGCTCACGCAGCGCGTTAATCAGCGTGCGGGTAAAATCGTCGCTGTCGAAAAGCCCGTGCAGATAGGTGCCAAACACCAGCCCGTTCTCGCTGACCGCGCCATCGGCAATGCGCTGCCCTTCTTTTTCCAGCCACAGCACCGGGCGACACCCATCCAGCAGAGTGGTTTCCCCCATATGGATTTCGTAACCGTGCAGCGCAATATCCCCACAGCCCGCCAGCAGCCCGGGCAGATCTCCCTGAACGGAGGCCGCCACCAGGGTGGTGGTTTTGTTCTGCGCAAAATGGGTGACGGTATTCAGCAGCCCCAGACCTGGTAGCGTGCCAAGGCCGGATTCCACCTCATCGACAATGGTTTCGCCCAGCATCTGGTAGCCGCCACAGACCCCCAGTACCGGCACACCCTGACGATTTTTCTGTAGGACCGCCTGCGCCAGCCCGCTCTCCTGCAACCAGGTGAGATCCCCCAGCGTATTTTTGCTGCCGGGCAGGATGACCAGGTCGGTATTTTGCAACTCTTGCGGCGAGTGCACGTAGTGCACACGTACGTCCGGTTGCGCGGCAAGAGCGTTAAAATCGGTGAAATTCGAAATGTGCGGCAACTGCACCACCGCGATATCAATGGCCCGCACCCCGGTGCGCAGGTATTTGCCACGCTGCAACGCCACGCCGTCCTCATCTTCTAAATCGACGTCCAGCCACGGCATCACACCCAGCACCGGCACCCCGGTCAGCTCTTCAATTTGCTTGATACCGGGCGTCAGCAGGGCAACGTCGCCACGGAATTTATTAATGATGACCCCTTTCACGCGCCACCGTTCGTGTTCCTGCAGTAGCGCCAGGGTGCCATAAATCGAGGCGAAAACACCGCCCCTGTCGATATCCGCCACCAGCACCACCGGGCAACCGGCCATCTCCGCCATGCACATGTTGACGATATCGCGATCGCGCAGGTTAATCTCCGCCGGGCTGCCCGCCCCTTCCAGCACAATGACATCGTACTCGTGCCCCAGACTCTGATAGACGCTGATAATCTGCTCACGCAGGCGCGGTTTGTATTCGTGATAGCTCACAGCGTCCATATCGGTCGCCACTTTGCCCATCAGCACCACCTGTGCTTTGCGATCGCTGGTAGGTTTGAGCAGAACCGGGTTCATGCGCACATCCGGCACAATCCCTGCTGCCTCTGCCTGAAAAATCTGCGCGCGCCCCATCTCCTGCCCATCCGGGGTAATACCCGAGTTGAGCGCCATATTCTGCGATTTAAAGGGAGCGGTCTTTAATCCATCCTGGTACAGGATGCGGCACAGCCCCGCCACCAGCACGCTTTTTCCCACGTCTGATGCCGTGCCCTGCAGCATAATCGCCAGCGTCATGACGCCTCCTTAATGTGGGTTGCCCGCATGCGGGTATAAAATTCGGCTTCGCTTTTGCACAGCGGCATACCCAGTTCGGTATGCAGTTTTACCAGCCAGGGTTGCGTTAACCCGGCCTGTTCAATTTGCGCTTTTTGGGCAAACACCTCGCCCGGCGTACCGTACGCCAGCATTTCGCCGCGGCGTAGAACATACACCGCATCGCAAATCTCATAAATCAAATCAATATCATGGCTGGAAACCACCACATGATTCCCCTGCGCCACAATACGCTGAATAATCGCGATCATCTGCGTACGCCCGGAGGGATCCAGCCCGGCAGTCGGTTCATCCAGCAGCAGATATTTCGCCTGCAAGACCAGCGCTCCGGCAATGGCGACGCGCTTTTTCTGCCCGTGACTCAGGCACTGAATCGGCTGATGGCGAAAAGCTTGCGCATCTACCAGCGTGAGCGCATCGTCGGTACGCCGGGCAATTTCGTCTTCCGCTACCCCAATATTGCGCAGGGCAAAGGCGATGTCGCTGTCGATGTCGGTGTAGAAAATCTGCTGATCGGGATCCTGAAACACAGTCGCCACCTGCTGGCGCAGCGCAAGCAGCCCGCGCTTACTATAATCAAGCGGTTTTCCCTGCCACAGCACCGCCCCTTGTTGCGGGCGTAAAATACCGCTCAGATTCATAAACAGCGTCGATTTTCCGCAGCCGTTCGCCCCCACCAGCCCGGTGACCGGCTGGCGGGAAAAATCGAGCGTGAGCCCTTTCAGGGTGAGCTCGTCCTGATAACTGAACCACAGCCCGTCGGTCGACAGCATGCCATTCCTTACAGGTGAAAATCACCCTGATAGAGTTTGATATCCAGCGTGGTTGCCATCTCTTTGTAGCGCAGCAACACGCGGGTAAATAAAAGCCCAACCAGCATCGCCAGCGAGCGGTATCCTAATGGCAGCGTGCGATAACCAAAGCGCAGGGTTTGCGCCCGGTGAATTGCCGCGGCCTCTTCCAGCAGGATGAAGATAAACCGCCAGGTCAGCAATATTTGCTCGGTCAACAGCCGCGGCACTCGCCCTTTTTTGAGCAACACGATGAGCTGCGGAAACGGCAAATTCAGCACCAGCCAGAAGGTCGCCGCCAGCGCTGCCAGGCTGCGCCAGAGGGTCGTATTGGCCATCAATAGCCCTTCTGGCAAAACCCCCAGCCAGTAGCCTCCCAGTGGAATACCCACCAGCAGATGCTGAGGATCCTGGGTGATGCTGAACAATATTGTCAGTACCCCCACCAGCAGAAAACCAATGGGGATTGCCATCCAGCGCAGCCAGCGCCAGAACGAAATACGCAGCAGCCAGCAGGTAAACGCCGCCAGCACCAACAGCAACGCCCCCTGCCCGACCGGGGGCAGGGAAAACGCCAGTACCATCATCGCCAGCCAGAGAAAGAATTTGCGCTCCGGAGCGACACTGAACCAGCGGCTCTGGTAGCTCAGCCGATCAAGCCCGTTCGTCAACACGCTGTCTGCCTTTCATATAGCCCAGGATGTAGAAAATGACCGCCGCACCGATCGACCCTTGCAGGGTAAAGAGCAGGCTTTCAATTTCACTGCTGGCAGGCTCATACAGCGGTTCAAACCAGGGCTTATAGTTCGGGTCGACGGCCTGAATCTGGCCTTCTGCCTGATCGTCAGAACCACCGTATTCGCCGCCGTGATTAATAAAGAACGGCAGAATCACCAGCGCGATAACCATCGCAAGCAAAATCAGTGTCTTTTTCATCTTAATGTCCTTGTGCAGCGATCAGCTGACGTTTGGTGAGCTGGTCGTAGATCATCACCGTGAGCAGGCCTTCGGCGATAGCAATCGGGATCTGGGTCAGGCAGAAAATACCCATAAATTTGATGGTTGAGCCCATTGCGCCAGCCTGCGGGTCCGGGAAGGCCACGCCAAGCTGCACAGAGGTGACAAAATAGGTCACCAGGTCGGCGAGCATGGCGCACAAGAAGACCCCGACATCACGACGAATACCTGCGCGGCAGGCCATTTTCCACACCATATAGCCGACGATTGGCCCAATCACCGCCATCGACATACCGTTCGCACCAAGCGTTGTCAGGCCACCGTGCGCCAGCAGCAGTGCCTGAAACAGCAGAACGATGGCACCGAGAATCGCCACTACGCCCGGCCCGAAGAGGATCACCGCCAGTCCTACACCTGTCGGGTGCGAGCAACTGCCGGTCACCGACGGGATTTTCAGCGCCGACAGCACGAAAATAAACGCACCGCAAAGCGCCAGCAGCACCTTCTGGTTGCTGTCTTCCGAGACAATACGGCGCAGACGCACCAGCCCGTACCACAGGCAGGGCAAAAACAAAATCCACCAGGCCAGCGCCCACATCGGCGGTAAAAAGCCTTCCATGATATGCATGGCAAACGCCTGCTCCGGTACAACAAGCAGCAACAGGCCTGCTGCCAGCCCGCTTAACGACAAGCGTTTAAGCTGTTGTTCCAGTTTCATACCTTCTCCCACTGTTTATTTACCAGAATCGTCGAAAAATACGGGAGTGCCTGATCGTCGCTCACCTCAGCGAGCTGTCGCCAGCACTGCTCTCCCGCCAGGGTTGCTTCGGCCATCATTAATGCGCGGTCAAGCAATCCGGCGTCGGCCAGCAACGCTTTGATGCGCGCGAAGCGGCCATAGACTTTCATCAGCACCAGGCTGTCGTGGTTTGCCAGTGCCTGTTTTATTTCGTCCTCCGGCGCGGTACAGGAGACCACCGCCAGCGACTGTTGCTCCATGGCAAGCGGGGTTTGGGTGCGTGCGGCAATGGCGGCAAACGAGGTCACCCCCGGCACGATTTCCAGCCAGTCAGGACGCCCAAGACGCTGCAACAAGAAAACCCAAGTGCTGAACAACATGGCGTCGCCCAGGGTGATGAAACCCACCTGTTTTCCGGCCTGGGTTTCTGCGGCAAGCGCAGCCGCCACTTCATCCCAGACGGCCTCTTTTTCTGCGCTGTCGGCACTCATCGGGAAATGAGTGCAGCGGATTTCCGTCTGCTCACCCAGATATTCCCGCACGATAGAGAGCGCCAGGCTGTCGCCCCCTTTGCGCCCCGCCGGGGCATAGAGCACATCGAGCTTGCCAAGAATGCGCGCCGCACGAACGGTAAGCAGATCGCTGGCACCGGGGCCAATTCCTAATGCGTACAGTCTGCCGCTCATGCCGCTACCTCCAGTGACTGGCTCAGTGCCTGATGCAGATGTGAAACAAACATCGCGCGGATGGCCGGGTTTTCCCCCAGCCCCTGTAACCAAGGCGTGGCGGCAATGCCGACCCGTTCAAACTGCGTTTTCCACGAGTCTTCTTCATCGGATGCCATGTCGTTAATGGCGTGATCGCCTGCGACCAGCATCAGCGGCATCAGGTGTACCGCACTGATACCTTCGTGGCGTAAACTGTCGATCACCACATCGATTTCCGGATAGCTTTCCACCGCGCCGACACGGGCCGGGAAGCGGTGCGCCGCCATCATATGGTCGAGGCAGGCGTAAGCCGCGAAGGCATGATGGCTGGCACCGTGGCCCATAAAAACCACTTTTTCGCCGTCTGCCAGCACCGGCATCTGGCGAGCCAGCGCCTGCATCAGGTGCATGTAATCGTCGTGACTGCTGAGCAGCGGCGCGCCAATCACCATCCGTTTAAACAGATGCCGCAGGGTTTGCACCTCAAGGACGATTTTTTCGTATTCGTCACCGTTGATGATGTGCAACGACTGAATAGCCACATCCTGATAACCCTGATCGGCCACCCTTTGCAGCGCCTGTAACGGGGTGTCGATGTGCAGGTTGTCGCGCTGCTTAAGCTTGCGAATGATCATCCCGGAGGTAAATGCCCGAAACAGCGTGCGATCCGGGCAACTGGCGGCCAGCTCCTGTTCGCAGGCGACAATGTTCTTTTCACAGGTGTCGTGGTAGCTGGTGCCGAAACTCACCACCAGAAGCGCTTTTTTCATGTTCTTTTCCTCACTGTGTGGCGAGCCAGCGCAGCAGCCGCTGCGAAAATGCATCCTGGCTTTCCAGTAACTCATCACCCGAAACCGCAGGCTGCGGGCGTGTAATAACAATGCAGGGGATCCCCGCTTCCAGACACGGCTGAACCTTTTCCTGATACCCGCCTTCCGCACCGGAGGCTTTGGTGATCATCACGTCCGCACGGCACTGGCGGTAAAAGGCGGCGTTGAACTGCGCGCTAAACGGCCCGCACATGGCAAAGATCTCGCCAACGCCAAAACCGCTTTCGGCGCATTGCACCATCACATCGGCAACGGGCAGCACTCGCGCCAGCAAGGTCTTCTCGCCAAGCCCCGCGCGCCAGAGCGCCAGGTCTTTGCTGCCGGTGGTCAACAACACGCGCTGCCCGAGGCCGCGCGCGACGTCACAGGCTTCGTCAATCGAGGCGACCTTGTGCAGCAGCGGATGTTCCAGCTCCGCCAGTTGTTCCGGGCGCTGGTAACGGCTCAACAGTACGTTTGCCTGGCGACAGGCTTCGGCGATGTTCTGGCTAACCACCTCGGCATAGGGGTGAGACGCATCCACCACCCAGCGCGTCTGGTTATCCGCAAGCCAGCTCAGCATGGCATCGGGATCCATTCGCCCACAGCGCACCTCGCCGCGAATGTCTCCCGCCAGGTGCTGCCCGGTGGGTGTCGCCACCGACAGGGTGTAGCGCACCCCGGCGGTGTCAAGCTGCTGGCAAATGGCCCGCGCATCGCTGGTACCACCGATCACCAGTACGTCGCCTGCACTCACAGGGAATAACCTCTTGGTGTGATCATCAGGCCATCCGCCACGTAGGTCGCTTTGTTGCCAACAATCACCAGGCTGGTCATATCGACCGGTTCAAAGTCCATCTCGCCAAGGGTGGTTATCCACTTCTCTTCTTTTTTACGTCCGGCAGATTTGACAATCCCCACCGGGGTTTCCGGGCTTTTGCTGCCCGCCAGCAGTTCGAAGGCGCGCGCAAGATGCCCTTCGCGGCCACGGCTGCGCGGGTTGTAGAAGCAGATAACAAAGTCGGCTTCCCCGGCGGCAACAATGCGTTTTTCAATAACCGGCCACGGGGTCAGCAAGTCACTGAGGCTGATATGGCAGAAGTCATGCATCAGCGGTGCGCCAAGCAGTGCAGCCGCTGCGATACTGGCGGTCATGCCAGGGATCAGGCGCACTTCTACGTCCAGTTTCTGCTTACTGACCAGCTCAAGTACCAGACCCGCCATGCCGTAAATCCCGGCATCACCGCTGCTGATCAGCGCCACGTTATGCCCGGCCTGCGCCAGTTCAATCGCCGCCTGACAGCGCTCAATCTCTTTGCACATGCCGGTTTTGATCACCTGCTTGTCGCCGGTAAAGGCTTTCACCAGATGGGTGTAGGTTTTGTAACCCACCACAATTTCCGCCGCCTGCAAGGCTTCAATCGCCTCCATGGTCATCATTGCCTGTGAGCCAGGGCCAATCCCGATAACAGTTAACATCAGTGTGAAACTCCCAAAGTAATAGTGACGCCCTGTTCACGCAGGGTCTCGCCAACCAATTGCCCACGACTCATCAGCCAGGCTGCGGGTCCGGATACGCTTCCCACACCGGTGGTCTGACGCACAAAATCAGAGGCGGGGAAGCGATGTTCATGCTGACGCAGGGCATCAGCGGTAAAAATTTCAAACGGCACACGCAGGCTTTCCGCCAGTTGTGTGAGCGCTTTTTCATGCTCTTTCAGGGTGATGCTGCCAATTGCACGCAACGCCAGCGGGTCGAAAGACTGCGCTTGCAACTGCTGCTTAAGCAGCCCCGATACCACCGCAAACGGGGTATCACGACGACAGCCAATGCCCGCCACCACGCGCCGGGGAACCAGTTTGTAAACCGGCAGCGCAAGCTCGGGCAGATCAGATTGCACGGTCACGCAGACCAGCGCAGTCAGCTCAGGCACATCATCAAGAGACGCCACCGGAATAAACTCGCGCGTGTCGCAGCGTTCGACTTCATCGCGCAATGCGTCTTCACACCACAGGCCGATGCGTTCGCCGCTGACCAGCCAGTGGTTGATGGTCTTTACTGCCGTGCGCAGATCCTCCATGCGCGCATCCAGCTGGCAGACCAGGGTATCGAGCGCCGCCAGTTCGTTGACATCCGTCGCGGTGGTGATCACCGGATCCGCACCCAAAACGCCCGCCAGGTAACGGGCCAGCTCATTCGCCCCGCCAAAATGGCCGGAAAGCAGGCTGATCACGTGCAGGCCGCGCTCATCAATAACGATCACCGCCGGGTCGCTGAACTTGTCGTTCACCAGCGGCGCCAGCACGCGTACGGCAATCCCGGTCGCACCGATGAACACCAGCGCGGAGTGCTGGGTGAAAGCATCACGCAGCGACTGGGCAAAACCGCCGTCGAACGGCACAAACCCCTCTTCCAGCAATTTCTCACTGGTGTAGCAGGTCATGGGTAGCGCCAGTTTCAGCCGGTTCGCCAGGGCAACACCGCCAGGCGTCAGGCAGAACAGCGCGATAGATTCAGGCTTTACGGTATTCATGGCTAAAGTCCGCCGCATAAAGACGTGAGTAGTGGTACTCCTCGCCAAGAAATGCGCCAACGAGGATCAGTGCGGTTTTACGAATGCCGGCATCGCGCACTTTGTCGGCGATGTCCGCGAGGGTGCCGCGCACCGTCTGGCTTTCCGGCCAGGTGGCCTTATAGATCACCGCCACCGGCGTGGTTGCCGGGTAGCCGCCTTCGATCAGGCGCTCTGCAACCCGGTTAATGCGCTGTACGGAGAGATAAATCGCCATCGACGTCTGGTGGCTGGCAAAGGACTCCAGTTGTTCCAGCGGCGGAACCGGGGTGCGCCCCTCCAGGCGGGTGATGATCAGGCTCTGCGATACTTCCGGCACGGTGTATTCCACGCCCAGTTCTGCCGCCGCCCCGAGGAAGGCACTCACGCCGGGAACAACCCTCCACTGGATACCGCGTTCGGTCAGCACTTCCCCTTGTTCACGCACGGAACCGTACAGGGAGACATCGCCCGTTTGCAGGCGCACCACTACTTTGCCTGCCTTCACTCCGGCTTCCATCAGGTCGATGATCTGTTCCAGGTGCAGTTCTGCGCTGTCGTGACACTCAGCACCCGGGGGACAGTAGTCGAGCAGTTCGGTATTAATGAGCGAGCCCGCATAAATGACGACCTGTGCCTGCTGCAACAGGCGGTATCCTTTCAGGGTGATCAGCTCGCGGTCACCGGGGCCAGCCCCGACAAACCAGACGATTTGCGCATCAAATTTTTCAGCCATGAGACTCTTCCTTCTCGCAGGAAATCACAAAAACAGGGTTATTCGGTTTGAAGTAGTGGCCGCTGCCCAACGCATGAAGAAGTGAAACCTGAATTTGCTGGCAGTCCAGCGCGGCGACCCGGCAGGCGGCGAGGTGACTCAGCGCACTGCTGAGGTTCTCCTGCAAAATAAAGGTCATCACCAAGCGACCGCCGGGGATCAGTTGGGCCAAAGACCAGTCAATCAGTTGGGTCAGGTTGCCACCGCTGCCGCCCATAAAGACCGCGTCGGCGGGCTGTTCGACAAACAGCGGCGCCACACCGGGGACAATAGTGATATTGCGACAGCCGAAGTGCTGGCAGTTCTCTTCCAGCAGCCCCAGCGCCGCCGGATTACGCTCGATGGCGGTCACCTGTAACTGCGGGTGGCAGACGGCAGCCTCAATCGAGACGCTGCCCGTGCCTGCGCCAATATCAATAAAATGGCGGGCAGCGGATAAGTTCAGCCGCGAGAGCACCAGCGCACGGACCACTTCTTTGGTCATCGGGACACTTTCACCGCGTAAAAACAGTTCATCTTTCATTGAGGATCACCACCACATTCATTTCATAGTGCGCATGGACGTCACGGGCAGGCAGCCAGTGGATACGTTCGTTGTCCATCGCCAGATTTTCACCAATCACCAGCAAGCGTTCTCCCTCACCGCGCGCCACCAGGGCAGCGGCAATTTCCCGTGGCCCGCAGCGGGCATCGGTCACCATCGCGGTTTTCGGGGAACGGGCTAAGGCGTCAAAATCCACATCGCGCCCGTGGGAGCTGGTCAGCCAGATATCATTCATATCGATGCCGGTCTTCGCGCACAGGTACTGCACGGCGCTGATACCGGGAATAATGCGCACCTGTTCAATGCCGAACTCCGCCACCAGTCGTTTGCCAATGCCATAAAACAGCGGATCGCCGGAGGCCAGCACCGCCACATGCTGATGAGACTGCTCAGCAATCCAGCGCACTAATCCCGGGATGTCGGCATCCAGCACACGCCGTTCACCGGCAAAATCCGGAAACTGTTCAAGATGGCGTTTACCGCCGACCAGCACATCCGCCTGCGCGACAGCGTCCTGCGCCATCGGAGTCATTAATGTCAGTGAAGCGGGCCCCATGCCTACGACGGTCAGCATTGCAAATCCTCCACAATCTCCTGGAACGGACGGTTCGAGCCGAGGATATGGTTATCAAACGAGAACATGATGGCGTCGCACTGGGGCGGATTTTTGGTAAAGCGCAGGTTGAGCATGACGCGCTGGCAGATACGTTGCGCCAGATGGTTATAGAGGTGGCTGAAACCCGCCGCATCGATGTGTTCCATCGCTGCTTCGGTGGTATCGCACTCACTCACTTTGAGCAGCAGGTCGTGAGGGGCGCCGAGAAGCGCCAGATGTGCCACCAGCGTTTCCATACGCGCATCGGCGATATGGCTGTGAGTGTGGAAGATCCCGGCGGCGATTTTCACCAGTTTGCCCGGGTGCCCAATCAGCACAATTTGTCGGTAGCCAAGGCGCACCGCCTCTTCAATCATGTAACCCACGAAGTTGCTCATGGTGACTACAATGTCGCTGGAAAGCCCCATCTGCTCGCGGACAAAACGCTCCCCGTGGTTGCCCGGCACCAGCACCACCCGCTCCAGCCCGGCTTCGCGTTTGATCTCCAGTTCCAGCGAGAGCGAGCGTTTCCAGCTCTCTTCGGACATCGGCGTGACAATGCCCGTGGTGCCAATAATTGAGATCCCACCCAGAATACCGAGCCTGCTGTTGTAGGTTTTTTGCGCCCGTTCTTCCCCTTCCGGGGCAAAGATTTCCACCTGCGCGCCGCGCGACGGGCCGATCACCTCACGTACGGCTGCTTCAATGGTCTGGCGTGGCGTACGGTTAATGGCGGCACTGCCGACCGGCAGGCCAATACCTTTGCGGGTCACCGTGCCCACGCCTTCGCCACCGGAGAGGACAATCTCGCCGCCGTCGTTCAGCGTAACGCGGGCAAAGATCAGCATGTCGTGGGTCGCATCCACATCATCGCCACCGTCTTTGCGGATCGCGGCGATGCCCTGCTGGCCTTCAATATGCGGCGATTCAACGTTAAGACGCAGCATGACGCCAGACGGCGTGACAATCGACACCTGGTGAATGATGTGCTGGCGCAGGACCATCAGCGCGGCGACTTTTGCTGCCGCCGTCGCACAAGAACCGGTGGTATAGCCTTTGCGTAGCGCCTTGCCGTTGTGCCACACCGGGGCATCGAACGTCTCTTCGCTCATTACGCCTCCCGCATGTAATACAAAAAGGCGTTAACAATCGCCGCCGCCACATTGCTGCCACCTTTACGTCCGAGTGCGGCAATTCCCGGCAAGCCGCTTTCTACCAGTGCATCTTTCGATTCCGCCGCGCCGACGAAGCCAACCGGGACACCCACCACACCGCGAACCTGGCCGTTTTGCTCCAGTAAACGGAACAGCGCGGTGGGGGCGTTACCGAAGACGAAGACTTTCTCGCCCACTTCACTAAGCGCCAGATCCACTGCCGCCATCGAGCGGGTGATCCCTTCTTCTTTTGCTTTACGCACCACGCGCGGGTCGCTGATATAGCACTTCACCTCACCGCCGAATTTTGCCAGCAGGGTTTTGTTGATCCCAGAAAGGGCCATGGTGGTGTCGGTGTAAAGCGTGCAGCCGCTGCGGATCGCGCTGCCCAAGCTTTCCAGCGCGTCCGGAGAAAACCACAGGATGTCCAGCCAGTCGAAATCGGCGGTCGTGTGAATCACACGTTTGATGATGGCTTCGTGCAGAGGGCTGGCAAAACGGTAGTCAGGCCGTGTTTCGCGAATGATGTCGCCAATAATGACAAAACTTTTGTCCTCAATAGCCTGAGGTTGCTGTAAATAATCCATTGTTTTCATCAGATTGCTGCTCCTGCCAGCGTAAATTGCGTCAGCGCAAACACGGCCAGTGCCAGGGTGGAGGCCACCCACATCAGGCGAATGGTTTGCGAAATATCATCAACGGTGATGGCGCGGGTCTCATCGCCAATCCAGGGCTTTTCGACGCGCTGGCCGAAGTAGTCATTGGGTCCGCCAAGCCTTATGCCAAGCGCCCCCGCGACGGTGGCTTCTGACCAGGCACAGTTAGGGCTGCTGTGATTGCGACGGTCGCGCCAGCCGATACGAAACGCGCGCGCCGGGTTCAGGCGGCAAAGCCAGGCGGCAACGCTTAACAGCAGCCAGCTCAGGCGAGCCGGAATAAAGTTGGCGACGTCATCCATACGTGCGCTCACCATACCGGTGGCGCGATATTTTTCGTGTTTGTAACCGACCATCGAATCGAGGGTGTTAACCGCTTTGTAGGCCATCGCCAGCGGTGCGCCGCCCAACAGTAAAAAGAACAGCGGAGCAATCACGCCGTCCACGGCGTTTTCCGCCACGGTTTCCACTACGGCGCGGGCGATCTGCGGCGGCTGAAGTTGCGAGGTATCACGCCCGACAATCCAGGAAAGTTTCTCCCGGCTTTCAGCCAGCGTGCCGTGGAGTAAGGCGTGTTCCACTTCCCGCGCCGCATCCGCCAGGCAACGCGCCGCCAGCAGGGTGTAGATCATCCACACCTCAACAAACCAGCCGAGCCACGGATGAATAGATTCTGCGAGGGTCAACACGCCGTATGCCACGCCCCAGGTCACGCCCACCACCACCAGCCACATCACCCCACCACCGATACGCAACGCGGTATCAGAATGACAGACCCGGCGAACAGCGCGCTGAGTCAGGACGATCAGTGCGCCAATCCAGCGGACCGGATGCGGCCAGTGCGGGGGATCACCCAGCCAGCGGTCAAGAAGCCATGCGGCGCACCAGGCAAGAATCGTCATAACGCGCTCCTTGCGGCGGCAATCCAGCGACTCAGCATGGCTGGACGTTGAGCAAAATGGATGTGCAAATAGCTGGCGTAGGTGTTGCCCACCTGCCAGCCGCCCTGCCACTGGGACAAAATCTTGCCATCGCGGGTTTTCTGGCAGTGCATTACTGCGTCGTGCTCAGGGGTAAAATCGGAGTAGTGGAACTCGTGACCACGTAATGTTTCACCTTCATCGGCCAGCAGCATGGGCTGACTGGCGGTGGCTTCACAATAGCCAAAGCGGGTCAGGCGTTTGCCCATCTCACTGTGGCCGGGTATCGCCCCCACCATCGAATGAATGTCGCCTTCGGCATCACGCAGCGTAGAGCCGAGATACATCAGGCCGCCGCACTCAGCGTAGATCGCCACGCCGCGCTGATGCGCCGAACGGATAGCCTCGAGCATGGACGTATTGGCAGCCAAAGTGCGGGCATGGAGTTCCGGGTAACCGCCACCGAGCCAGAGCATCTGGCATTCGGGTAACACGACGTCATGCAGCGGGCTAAAGCGTACGATCTTCACCCCCACATTGCGCAGTAACTGAATGTTATCGGGGTAATAAAAGTTGAAGGCCTCGTCATCGGCCAGTGCGAGCGTCAAGCCCTTCCCTTCGTCACACGCGGGTAATTTGGGCCATTGCCCCTGCGGTAAAGACTCGAGCAAGCTCAGGGAAAGCAGCTTATCGATATCCAGCGTTTGCGCGATGCGTTCGGCAAATTCACGCCACGGCTGGGAATCGATGGCCGATTCACGGGCGGTGACCAGTCCCAGATGGCGCTCCGGCAATGCCACGCCCGGGGTGATGGGCACATAGCCCAGCGCAGGAATACCGCAATAGTGTTCGATGGCGTGTTTGAGTAACTGGAAATGGCTGTCACTGTTGACGCGGTTAACAATCACGCCGGCAATGTTGAGCGCCGGATCGAAGTGTTGAAATCCCATCACCGTGGCGGCGATAGATGTCGACACCGCTTTACCGTCAACCAGCAGGATGACCGGTACGCCAAGCTGCTTCGCCAGCGCGGCGCTGCTGCAATAATTGGGGTCAGTACCATAGCCATCGAACAGTCCCATAACGCCTTCAATCACGGCGATATCGGCGGTGTGCATTTGCTGGTTAAACAACGTATTCAGCGTTGGGGCGGGCAGCATAAAGCTGTCAAGATTGCGGGATTCCACGCCCGTTACGGCGGTATGCCAGGCGGTATCGAGGTAGTCCGGGCCGACTTTGAAAGGCTGCACCCGCATACCGCGCTGCTGTAAAACGTTCAGCAGGCCGAGCGTGACGGTGGTTTTACCACAGCCACTTCCGGTACCAGCAAGGATAAAGGCGCGACGCCCGTCAGACATACCTTAAAGCCCCGTTCAGGGTGGAAAGGCTGTGCCAGGCTGTGCGTTGTCCCAGTCAATGACTGTACGCGTCTGAGCAACCGACTTCCCACCGAAGTTGTTGAGAGTAACCATCAGGCCGGTCTTCTGGCTTAGCGTCGTCCTCGCCCGTCCTTCCCAATCTCGCGATCAGTGGTGATTACGGGGTCGTCAGCATCACAGCAGCGGGGGCTGCGGGGGATTCTTACCCCCTTCCCAGCCGCGATATTCTGCGGCAAACCTGTTGGCTTCATTGTTCATTTCACTGATACAGCATATTGCTGAAAAAGTGATTTTGCTCCTGACTGCAATCTATCGCATCAGGGAAATAAAAACTGGTTCAGTTTATCCCTGCGAGGACAATAATTTGTTGCGCTATAACAATTTATTGTCCAACCTTTTTCCTAATGTCTTATTCTGACTGCCTTTCAGGCGATTTTATTGCCATTGTGAATAACAAAATATTGTTATCGGAAATTTAATCGCCGTCATAGTTTGCATTATTTTGCAGGCGAAAAACCTGCGGTGTTACCTGATATGTCTGGCGGAAAACTTTGCAAAAATAACTCGTTTGAGAAAAACCTAAATTGCGCGCAATACTGGCAATACTCCAGTCACTGTGACACAACATTTCTTTTGCGCTCGCCATCCGCTGGCGATTTACCCACGCATTAAAACCAATCCCTTGGTATTTTTTGAACAGCTTACTGAAATAGTAAGGGCTGAGATAAACATGCGCCGCCACATCCTCCAGACGCAGTTCGTCCGAGAGATGGGCATCGATATAGCGTAACGCCTTCTTCATTTTACTGTCGTGTGGCCCCTGATTTCGGCTGCTTCGCCCCGCCTCCTGAGCCAGTTGCTGATCTTTAATGACGACGAAATTGAGCTGTTTTTTAAGACAATTTTCGACAATCAGCTTAGATAGTGTCGTCACAAGATTTTAGCCCAGAGAGCGATGCATCTGATCTGGACGGCAGCGAGAAATGAGG